>CAZQOE010000005.1:12638-18783 GCA_964594935.1 uncultured Rhodospirillaceae bacterium
GTATATGCGGCTATGCGTGCACATGTCTTGGCCAACACGCGACACAGCCCGGGCAAACCTGTAACTACTGCACATATAGTTCTTCATACGGAGCAGAAGGTCATACTGCGCAATGCAACATCTATCTCTAAGACGTTATGCTTTGGGTTGATGTGTATATAGCCTGTCCTTAAAGTATCTTATCTTTGCGCCCTACTTATGACATAATCCTGCGGCATTCAGGGACGGTTTTTCCTTGCGTGCTATTCTTTAAATGCAGTTGTCATGTTTCGCCACACCGTTCCCATAACCGCGCTTGTCCTTCTTGCCAACTTCGCCATATGGGCTGTGGTCAATCAGAGCGTTTCGGAAAAGGCTTGGGGCGGCGTCATCAACGGCATGTCCTATAGCGGCTATCAAGCCGGAGACGCCGACAACCGCTTGTCCGATGAAGATATCGACAAGGATATGTCCACGCTTGCGGGGCAAACGGCTTCTATCCGCGTCTATGGCGTCAGCGACGGACTTGATCGCATTGTTCCAATAGCGGGAAAACACGGCATCGATGTCAATCTGGGCGCATGGCTTTCGCGCGACGACGCCAAGAACAAGGAAGAAATCGCAAAGGCTATCAGCGTCGCCCGAGCAAACCCGAACGTCAAAAGGCTGATTGTCGGCAACGAAACGCTGCTTCGCGAGGACGCGACTATCGCGCAAATGGTCGAATACCTCGACGCGGCAAAAAGGCAGATCGAAATTCCCGTTTCCACCGCCGAGCCTTGGCATATCTGGCTTAAATATCCCCAGCTTGCGGACAGCGTCGATTTTATCACCGTTCATATCCTTCCCTATTGGGAAGGCGTGCCGGAAGAAGGCGCTTTGGGCTATCTGATGTACCGATATCGCCAGTTGGCGACGGCTTTTCCCAACAAGCATATTTTCATCGGCGAAGTCGGGTGGCCGAGCGAAGGCCAATGGGTCAAAGGCTCCGAGCCTTCGCTTATCAATGAATCAAAATTTATTCGCGGCTTTCTGAACATCGCCAGCGCCGAACGCATGGATTACACCATCGTTGAAGCCTTTGACGCGCCGTGGAAGCGCAGCATCGAAGGAACGGTGGGCGCGCATTGGGGATTGTGGGATACCAATCGCATTCCCAAGTTTTCGATGAGCGGGTCGATTACGGAGTCTTCTAGGTGGCTTTTTGGATACGCCCTTGCGTCGCTGCTTGCGGTTTTTCCGATTCATTGGTTTTTGAGGCGAAAACACGTTCTGAACTACAAAGGGCAGCTTTTTTATGCCGCCCTTATTCAGGCCGTCGTGAGCGTGTTTGTCTGGGCGATTATGGCCGCCATAGCGGAACGCGTTTTGAGCACCAATCTTGCCGCGTGGGTTGCCCTTATCGGCGCGCAGCTTGTGTTGCTTACGCTGCTTCTTGTCGACGGCTACGAATTGGCCGAAGTCCTTTGGTCGCGCGAACATCGCCGCCATTTTGACCCCGTCAAAGATTGGATTCCCCCCGCCGACGCGCCGAAGGTTTCGATCCACGTTCCTTGCTATAACGAGCCTCCGCGCATGGTCATGGAGACGCTCGACGCGCTGACGCGGCTTGATTATCCGAATTTTGAAGTTCTGGTCATCGACAACAACACCAAAGACGAAGCGGTATGGAAACCCGTCGAGGCTTATTGCGCCAAGCTGGGCAAACGTTTTCGTTTTTTTCATCTGCCGCAATGGCCCGGATACAAAGCTGGAGCTTTGAATTTCGCGTTGACGCAAACCGCCGAAGATGCCGAAATCATTGGCGTCATCGACAGCGATTATACCGTCAGCCCCGACTGGCTGAAGGCGACGATCCCCTATTTTGAGAAGCCCGAAGTCGCCTTTGTGCAAGCGCCGCAGGATTATCGCGACGAAAACGAAAACGCTTTCAAGCGCATGTGTTATTGGGAATACGCGGGCTTTTTCCATATCGGCATGGTCCAGCGGAACGAACGCAATGCCATCATTCAGCACGGCACGATGACTTTGATCCGCAAGGACGCGCTGAAAAAATCAGGTCAATGGTCGGAATGGTGCATTTGCGAAGACGCGGAATTGGGGTTGCGCTTGTTTGAAAACGGCTATGAAGCCGTTTACATGAACCATTCGCTCGGCAAGGGATTGATGCCCGATAATTTCAGCACCTATAAAACTCAGCGTTTCAGATGGGCTTACGGCGCGGCTCAAATTTTGAAGCGGCATTGGCGCGATCTTTCCGAAGGAAGCCGGTTGACGCAGGGACAACGGTATCATTTTATCTCCGGCTGGTTGCCGTGGTTTGCCGACGCCGCGCATTTCTTTTTTGCCGTCGCCGCCATTCTTTGGTCGGTTCTTTTATTGTTCAAGCTTGTCGAGTTTCCGCCGATTGTTTTTTTGGTGCCGACGCTGAGCGTTTTCGTCTTTAAAATCGCCGCCGCGTTCGTTTTATATCAGGTGAGGGTTAAATGCGGCTGGCGCGACCGTCTGGGCGCCGCCGTTGCCGGCATGGGGCTTTCGCACGCTGTTGCACGCGCCATGTGGCAAGGGCTGTTTACGTCCGACAAACCGTTTTTCCGCACGCCAAAATGCGAGGGGAAAGCTCCGGCCCTGCAGGCTTTGCTTATGGCGCGGGAAGAGTTTGTCTTATTGATTTTGCTTATTCTTAGCGCGGTTTCGGTTTTGTGGGTTTTCGATACGGAAAACCGCAATGCCGATTTATGGGCGGGTATGCTTTTGGTGCAGACGCTGCCTTATTGGGCGGCTGTTTCTTTAGCCGCCATCAACGCGTGGCCGAAGAGAAGCGATTAATTACGGAGATTGAATTCCCAGTAGACTTCATTAGTGGGGGTTGTGGCCTGACAAGCGCCGGTTGTAAACGATATTTGAGCCGGTACCGCCGTGCACACTCCTCCAACGAGATTTGCGGGTGGGCAGCTTCCACATATGCCGTTATTATTACAGGCAATACGGTTCACAGTTCCCGCACCAATTGAACAGCCCACGCCAGTACTTGCGCATACTCTTGAGATACCCATGGTCGTATCTTTGTAGCTCATTCCTGAAACATAAAGATTTTCACACACTGCCCGCGTCAAACCCGAAAGCACAATCCGGAAGCTTGTCGCGGGTGTTCCTGTTGCGCAGCCAGGGGCTATAACACGGAAGGTATCGACCCCTCTTGTTTTGGAAGCGGCCGTATTGATAATACAGTTGCCCCCCGCACAATTTCGCATCGAAGCGGGAAAAAGTCTTCTTTGCGCTGTATCAAGTGATTTAAGATTGCATCCTTCCGACACTATTTGCGCTGTAATCGGAATTCCGGTTGAATTCATAAATGCGGCGCGGATGTTTTGGGCGACTTCCCCGACTTGCTGGGACCCTTGAGAAATCTGGTTGGCGTTTGAAACCGACCCGACTGCAACCCAGACGGCGCCGAGGACGAGGGAGACAACGCCAACCACGATAACGGTTTCGCCTAACGTAAACCCACGGGTTGATTTTTTCATGGTTAAGGCCTTTCCGAAAAAGTTGGATTATAGCCGGTGAAGAGACTTTCCTTCCAAGCGCCAAGTGGCGCCCAGCATGCGGTCGGCGGCATATTCTGGGAAGCTGATATAGAGCGAGCCTTTATCGACGTGAGCCTGATAGTAGCGCGTGCAGTTTTCGATTTGGAGCGTCTCGTGGCCCGCGGCGGTCAGGACGAGGGCGTAGTGTTCGTACGCGCACAGGGTGCTTTCGGGATTGTAGGTCGTGAAGATAATCACGTCTTCGTCACCCACAGCATATGTCTTGGAGATGCCGATGACGGAAGGCTGGCCGCCGACCATAAGAATGGACGCGCCGTTCACTTTCACGTCGTATATCTTGTTGCCGCCGCTGCCGGATTCCGTCGCATTGATTCCGGCAAACCGCGAATAAAGGGCGCGGGTACCGACGTTGGCAGTAAGCGGCAGTTGGTAGTCCTGATGCACTTCGTCGTCGGAAATCAAGACTTCGTCGCGCGTCAGGAATGGTTCTTTAACGGATTTGGCGCCGATGACGCCAGCGGCGGCTTCGTCGAGCGCACGGAGGGTTTCTTTATCCAGTTTGCCGGTTTGCTTCAGGCCGTGGTCGCGCTGGAAATTCTTGATCGCACGGATGGTCTGGGGGCCGATTTTGCAGTCAATTTTGCCCGTGTAGTAGCCGAGTTGCGCCAGTTGTTCCTGCGCCTTGCGGACGGTTTCGTTGCATTTGGATTTTTTCGATTTGGCGGCTTTCTTTTTCGACGCTTTCTTATAAGTGGCTTTTTTCTTGTGGACTACTTTGGCGGGGCCGCAGGGTGTCGTCGGCTCAGCCGGCGTCGTTGCGGGAGCGGCAGGAGCCGGAGCAGCGGCAGGTTCATCAGCGATCGAGGGCGCCGCGCCGAGCGTCAAGGCCAAAGAGGCCAACGCGAAACTAAAAGTCAATTTGCGAAAAAAGGCTTTCATTTCAATGTTCCTTTAGTTGATTCTCTAATCTATATACCATATTATTATCAAGCCATTAACGCACAAGTAAGCCATGAATTACCGTCATATCTTTCACGCCGGAAACATCTCGGACGTCGTTAAACACTCGGTTTTGACGCTTGTATTGAAGCATTTGCGCGAGAAGGACAAAGGCTTTGCCGTTTTGGACACGCATGCGGGAACGGGACTTTACGACCTCGCCGACCCGCGCGCGCAGAAAACCGGCGAGGCCGCCGAGGGCATTTTGAATTTGCTCGAAACGACACCCCTGCCCGCGCTTGAGGATTTTTATGCGGTGTTGAAGAAGGTGAATCCGTTGTGGCGCGGCGGGGCCGAGGGTTTCCGCGTTTATCCCGGATCGCCGATGTTTTCTTTTCACATGTTGCGGGAACAGGACAGGTTGATTGCGTGCGAGCTGCACCCCGACGACGCCAAAGCTTTGCGCGCGCTGGCCCCCGCCGACAAACGGTTTCAGGTTCATTCGCGGGACGGGTACGAGGCGCTGGGCGCGTTTTTGCCTCCGGCGGAAAAGCGCGGGATTGCGTTGACCGACCCGCCTTATGAACAGCCGGACGAATTCGATGTGTTGATCAAGCGCGTAACCGATGCGCACAGGAGATGGGCGGCGGGGGTTTTTATGATCTGGTATCCCGTGAAGGACAGGCCCACGATTTGGAAGTTTCAGGAAGCGTTGGTCGCGGCGGGGATTCCAAAAATTTTGTGCGCGGAATTCGTGTACGACGAAAACGTGAGCGCCGACAGACTGGGCGGCAGCGGGATGGTCATCATCAATCCGCCGTGGAAATTGGACGAGGAATTGAAGGCTTTGTTCCCTGCCCTGCATAAGGCGATGAAGACGCCGTATGCGGGGGATGTGGTGAGGTGGTTGGCGACGTGATTTTACCAACCGTCGATTTTACAGCTAGGCAGTTTGGATTTTGCGGAGGAATTTGTCGATTTCGACCCGCAGCGTTTCGGACTGCCTTGAAAGATCGCCGGAGGTGTCCAGCACTTGCTTGGCCGCGACGCCGGTTTCTGACGCGGCGCGATTGACGCCCGAAATGTTGGTGGTGACTTCCTGAGTCCCCGCCGAGGCTTGCTGGGCGTTATGCGCGATTTCGTGAACGGCCGAGTTCTGTTGATCGACGACATGCGAAATGTCGGTGGCCATTTTGTTCATCTGCGAAATCGTGTTGCCGATCTGGGCGATGGCGTCGACGACGCTTTTCGTCGCGACCTGCATCGTCCCGATCTGCGTGCCGACTTCTTCGGTAGCCTTGGCCGTCTGTCCGGCCAGATTTTTGACTTCGGACGCGACTACGGCAAAGCCTTTGCCCGCCTCGCCCGCCCGCGCCGCTTCAATCGTGGCGTTGAGCGCCAGAAGGTTGGTCTGGCTTGCGATGTTGCTGATGAGCCCCATGACTTCCGAGATCTTATTGGTCGCCGCTTCGAGGCCGCGAACCGTTTCTTCGGTGGTCTTGGCTTGCGCCACGGCCTGATCGGCGGTTTTTTGGGATTCGCTGGTTTGCCGCGCGATTTCGGTCACCGAGGCCGACAATTCTTCCGCCGCCGACGCCACCGTCGAAACGCTGGCCGAGGCTTCTTCCGCCGCCGCGGCCACGGCCGTCGATTGCTGCGAGGTTTTTTCAGCCGTTCCC
>CAZQOE010000005.1:18793-20206 GCA_964594935.1 uncultured Rhodospirillaceae bacterium
CGACATGGATTCGGCCGTCGAGCGCATTTCGGTCGAGGCCGACGCCAATTGGCTCATCGCCCCCGTCACTTCTTTTTGGAATATGGCGATGGATTCTTCGATTTTCTTCTGCCGCGCTTCCTTGGCGGCTTGCTCTTTGGCCGAAAGGCCCGATAAACGACCCGCTTCGATGCCGTTGTCCTTGAAGACCTGAACCGCCATGGCCATCGAGCCGATTTCGTCGCCGCGCCCCAAAAACGGAACATCGTCGTCAAAAACGCCTTTAGCCAAAGTGGCCATTCTGTCCTGAAGCTTGTGAAGCGGGCGGACGATAGACGACGTCAGGAGGATGGCAAAGAATACCCCCAAACCAACCACAATGAATCCCGCAACCATAACGATGCTTTCCATCCGGCCCGTGTAACGCAGGGTTTTGTTCTTAACTTCGGTAATCCGGCGGTCAAGCTGTTCAATGAGGGAATCCAGTTGTTTTTCCTCTTCGGCGGCGGCCTTGCGCATGGGAATCGCGGCCACCATGCGTTCCTGACCGACCGGCACGGCTGTGACGGCTTGGAACAGGCGCTTATAGTCTTCGGCGCTTTTTGCAAATTGTTTTGCCAAATCGATTAAAGAAGAATCATTGGTATTGGCCACAAGGCCGTCGATCTTTTTGCTTTCTTCGATCACTTTGTCGGCAGAGGCATTGATCGTTTTGATCAAGGATTCGTCGTCGTTGTAAAGCGCGTCTTTTTCGCTGCGGCGAACCTGAAGCAGCGCTATTTTTGCGGTATTGCCTTGTTGCATCATCGTCGTTTCGTTGTCGATCAACGCTGAAAACGTCGATACGGTCGATATAAGGGCGTATTCGGCCACAATGGACAGCAAGAGAACAACCAAAACAATTGCAAACATGCTCAGTGAAATTTTTCGCGATATAGAAATTGTCCTGAAGTTCATTTCGTCCCCCCTCGATTGCTGTTCAATTATTTCAAACAAGACCGTAGAAGGCCCGGCGACATGATCGTTTCATCATGCCGCCGGACGATCAACTTACTCCATTGCGTAGCCTACGTAGTAGATGCCGATAACATCTCCGGTTTCCGACTTGATGGGTTCGTATCCCGTGTCGTAAATTTTCCCGAGAATATCGACCATGCCGTAGAACGGATTGCCCTGCTTGATCGCCGCAGAGGCGGGACCCGAAGGATCAAGAGCGGATCCGATGGCGCGTTGGCCGTCCTTCATCACGTTCGTGCTGACGCGCACAAACCCCGTGCCTTTTTTGGCAAACAAGGTCGCTGTGCCGCCGTGTTTGGTCTTGATCGCATCAACCACCGTGAAGTCGCCGTTTATTTTCGTCGTGCCGAAGAATAAATTTTCGCCGTCGAGCTTGGGCTTGCCCAAAGCAGCGGTTGCGTCTTTCAGCGCTTGCAT
>CAZQOE010000006.1:0-20187 GCA_964594935.1 uncultured Rhodospirillaceae bacterium
GGCGCGACCAGCGTTAGGCGTTAGGCGTCAGGCCGGATGCCGTAACCAAGAAATCCATCGAAAAACGCATCGCGACATGGGCGCATCGCCTTGCCGCCATGGATCAGGGATTAAAGTTTTACCGCTTTTACGGGCTTCGATAAGGAATTAGACCTTTTTCCCAAAACGGCCTATAGCTACCGCCGTTTAAACAAGGAAAGCTTTACTACATGAGTCATTCGAGTAAACACGCGCATCGTCCGCCGGACGATGCCCTGTGGTTTTTGCCCCTTGGGGGTGCTGGCGAAATAGGGCTTAATTTCTATCTTTATGGAACTTCGGGAAAATGGCTAATCGTCGATTGCGGCGTTACCTTCGGGGACGAAACGACGCCAGGCATCGATATCATCATGCCCGACATTTCCTTTATCGCCGAACGCCGCGACGACATTGCGGGCATGGTTATCACGCATGGGCATGAGGATCACATCGGGGCGATAGGTTATTTATGGCCCCAACTTCGCTGTCCCATATACGCAACCAGGTTTACAGCCGAACTGGTTCGCAACAAGCTTGATTACGCCGAATTGCAGGGATTGGCGAAAATCACCGAAATTCCTTTGGGCGGAAAATTCGAGGTTGGTCCTTTTAAAGCCGAATATATCCCCGTCACGCATTCCGTTCCCGAATCGCAAATGCTCGTGTTGCGCACGAAGCATGGCGTAATTTTACATACGGGGGACTGGAAGTTCGATCCCGATCCCATTATCGGCCAGACGACGGACGTTGAAAAAATAAAGGCGCTTTATGCCGAAAAGCCGATAGCCATCATCGGCGATTCCACTAACGCCCTTGTTTCAGGGCATTCGGGAACCGAGCGCGCCGTACAGAATGAGTTCGACCTGCTGTTTCCAACAATCAAGAAACGCATCGTCGTAACGTGCTTCGCGAGCAATATCGCGAGACTCAAGTCAATTGCCGATGCCGCCAAACGCGCCGGACGTTATGTGACGCTAGTCGGGCGCTCGTTGTGGCGCAATGCGGAAATAGCTAACGAATGCGGTTACCTGCCCGAGTTCGACGCGTTTTTGAGCGAAAACGAAGCCATGCTTACGCCGCGCGATAAAATCGTTATCATTGCGACGGGGTGCCAAGGCGAACGACGGGCGGCCTTGTCTCGGGTTGCGGTCGAGGATCATCCCGAAATTGATCTGGACGCCGGCGATACTGTTATTTTCTCCTCGCGCGATATTCCAGGCAACGAAAAAGACATCGCGCGTTTGCAGAACAACCTGATCGCGCGGGGGTTGACGCTCATCACCGCCAATGACGCCCCTGTCCATGTTTCGGGACACGCGGCACAGGAAGAAATGGCCCAGCTTTACAACTGGGTTAAGCCAAGGCTCGCGTTGCCAGTGCATGGCGAGACGCGGCACCAGACCGAGCACGCGCGCATTGCCGTCGAAGAATCCATCAAGGACGCGATGATACCCAAGAACGGGCAGATCATCCGCCTTGGGCCCGGCATCCATGAAGTCGTGGCCGAAGTGCCTTGCGGGCGCTGGGGCTTGGACGGCAAGACATTGCGACGGCTGGACACAGACGTTTCCAAAGACAGAAAGAAAATGGGGATCAACGGCGCCGCCGTCGTGACTTTGGTGATGGATGCCAAGGGAAAAGTTTTGCACGACCCTCAGGTGACTTTAATGGGCATTGTCGAAGAGGGAAAAGAGGCCGCGCTTCAGGAAGATTTGGGGGCTTTGGCCTACGATGCCGTGGAGGCCTTGCCCAAATCGGCCCGTATTGACGATGCCGCCGTGCGGCATGCCGTTGCGCTTGCCGTGCGCAGGCACCTTAATGAAATCCACGGCAAAAAGCCCGTAACGGACGTCCATGTCGTGAGAGTCTAGAGAAAGCGGGGGCGGGAGAACCCCTTCCCCCGCCCCCTACTCAGCCCTGACCCAAGGAGAACTCTTATTCTGCCGTCGCTTCCGCCGTATGGCGATCTTCCGCCGGACGGTATTCCTGCATGCGCGTGGCGCGAAGGCCGCGGACGCCGTGATTATCCAGCAGATTGATCCATGACTGAAACTCTTCTTGCGATAGACGATAGCGTTGGCACGCATCGTTGAATGACAGCAATCCGTTGCGGACCGCCGTAACCACCTGCGCCTTGCGGCGAACGACCCAGCGCTCGGTGTTGGGCGGCGGCAAATGACTAAGATCTTTATCGCGCGAGATGCGGACGATTTTAACTTGATCGCCGGACGTCGTGAAGGCGGGCTTCTTATCGCTCATAATAATGCTCCATAAAAATAATAAAAAAGGATTCCTCAATACAGATGTCACAATACACGATAACTTTTAAAATATGCCTAACCGGTAAGGTTAATTTGCGGCAACACTTCTGAAAAAGTGTGAAGAATTTGAAAGCGTTCTGCGGCGTTTACAATGAATTTGGGGTCGATTTTCCTTTGTTTTCCTAGCTTAAGGTAAACGCTCGCAAAGCGGCGGTGCGTTACCTATACCTAAAATTTTAGACATTTTTTTCGCGGCTTTTTTTCTCGCTCGCCATAAAACGTAGCTCATCCGCAGCGGCGCGTTGGGCATGCGCACGAATTTTTCATTGCGATCGAAATCGTAAGGGTGCCCGTATGTCCACAGAACTTCGCCCTTTCCTGCCCGCTTCAAAAACGCGCGAACGGCAAACATCGGCATTGTATAAAGGTATATGCCGCCCAGATACGGAATTTTATATTTGCCGAGCACGGCTACGGGCAACGGGAATTCAACTATTCCGTTCGGCCATGTGAAAGGCGTTTGTGAAGCGTCCGCAAATCCGAACATCGAAATATGCGTCGGCATGATGCTGGACGAATAGCGAAACCCTAGCTCGCCCAAAACATCGAGTGCCCACACGGTTTGCGGCGTCAACGAAAAACGAGGTGCGCGGAAGCCTATGACCGGCCGTCCGGCAAGCTGTTCAAGCCTGTCTTTGTCCTCGCGGCTTTCGCGCATAAAGCGCGTGGGGTTTTCTTTGGTCAACGAGACATGATTGCGCGAGTGGTAGGCTATTTCATGCCCGCGATCCGCTATGTCGCGGATGAGCAAAGGCGTCGTTTCCGCCACGCGCCCGACGGCAAAAAACGTCGCTTTACGGCCGCCTATGGCGTCGCAGTAATCAAGAATATGCCGCGTCATTACGACATACCGCCCGTCAGGCGCATAACGCAACGACGGGTCTTCGAGATCTATGGTGAGCGTAATTTCCATAATGTGGTCACATTAGCCCTTTGATTTTGTATAGGGCTTCAAGCGCCTGTTTCGGATTGAGCGCGTCGGGATCGAGCGAAGACAAAACAGCTTCAAGTTCTTTGCTCATTGTTTTGGCCTTCGGCATCGGCGCGGTTTTGGCGTCATAGGCGGGAAGGTTTTCTCCCAACTTGCCTTTTGCTTTTCCCGTCTTGGCTTTTTCGCTTTCGAGTTCCGCCAAAACCTGCGTGGCGCGCGCGATGGCCGACGGAGGCAAGCCCGCCATATGCGCGACGTGGATACCGTACGAACGGTCGGCGACGCCTTTAATAACTTCATGCAGGAAAATGATTTTGTTTTCCCATTCCTTGATGCGCATCGTGGCGCAGTACAGGGAGGAGAGTTTATCGGCAAGCGCCGTGAGTTCGTGATAATGCGTCGCGAACAACGCGCGGCAACGATTGGCTTCGTGAAGATGCTCAAGCGTGGCCCACGCTATGGAAAGGCCGTCATAGGTCGCCGTTCCGCGCCCGATTTCGTCCAGAATGACCAAGGAACGCTCGCCGGCCTGGTTCAGGATGGCCGCCGTTTCGACCATTTCGACCATGAACGTCGAACGGCCTGCCGCCAAGTCATCCGCCGCGCCGACACGGCTGAACAGGCGATCAATAACGCCAATATGGGCTTCTTTGGCGGGCACAAACGACCCCATCTGGGCCAGAAGCGCGATAAGCGCGTTCTGGCGCAGGAACGTCGATTTGCCTGCCATATTCGGCCCCGTCAGAAGCCATAAGCGCTTTTCAGGCGCAAGGTCGCAGTCGTTCGAGATAAACGCTGCATTGTCGCCGCTTTTGGCCAGCGCTTGCTCAACCACCGGATGGCGACCGCCCATGATTTTGAACGCCAAAGAATTATCGACCGTGGGCCGCGCGTAATGCTGCTCGGTCGCAAGTTCGGCCAGAGCCGCCGAGACATCCAAAGACGCCAAGGCTTGCGCCGTATGACGCAAGTCTTGAAGGCGCAGAATGACATCCTGAACCAGATCGGCAAATAACTGCATTTCGACGGCAAGCGCTTTATCCGCCGCTTCGGTGATTTTGCGTTCCAGCTCCGACAATTCAACTGTCGTAAAGCGGGATGAAGACGCCAACGTCTGGCGATGGATAAACGTATCTTTGTCGGAAAGAAGCTTGTCGGCTTGCGAAGCCGTAACGTCGATGTGATAGCCGATGATCTGATTGTGTTTGATCTTGAGGTTACCGACGCCCGTCTTGGCCATATATTTTTGCTGCAATCCGGCCATCAGGCGGCGGCCATCGTCGCGCAATGTCACAAGCTCGTCCAACTGGGGCGCAAAACCGCGCGCGATGAAGTTCCCGTCCCGGGCCAGCATCGGCAGATCGGCGAGAAGGGCGCGATCCAGCTTGTCGATAAGCGTGTTGTGCTCGCCAAGACTTTGCGCCTCGATGCGCACGTTTGCGGGCATTTTGGGGGCATCGAGCAATGTCGTTTTGATGGATTCGGCTTGCCGCAAGGCGTCTCGCACCGAAGCAAGGTCGCGCGGGCCGCCGCGGCCCAAAGCCAAACGCGCCAGTGCGCGTTCCAGATCCGGCGTGCGGCGAAGATTCGCGCGAATGGTTTCTCTGAGAGCCGCAGCGCTTAAAAAAAACTCTACAGCGTCGAGGCGTGCGTTGATCGCGCCGACTTCGGTAAGAGGCGCCGTCAGGCGCGCCGCTAAAAGGCGGGCCCCCGCCCCTGATTCCGTTCTGTCGATGGAGTCGAGCAGGCTACCGCGCCTGTCGCCCGAAAGCGTGCGCATGAGTTCGAGATTCCGGCGCGTCGAGGCGTCGATGGCAACCTGCAACGCTCCCGCTTTTTGAGGGTGCGAGAAATGCTTGAGGTCGGTCTTTTGCGTCAATTCGACATAATCGAGCAACGCGCCCAGCGCCGCGATTTCGGCGCGCGAAAAATCACCGAAGGCCGCAAGATCGCCAACATTATATATCTCCATCACACGGCGCTTGGCGTTGTCGCTGTCGAAGCGGCTGTTGGGTTGCGGCGCAAGCTGCGCGCGCCAAGGGGCCAAAACATCATAGAGTTCGGGCTTTTCAACGAGGCGTTGCGCGATGAGGATTTCGCTGGGATCCAGACGCGCAAGCATGCCCGGCAAATCGGCCTCGGTCACGCTTTGCGCAGAGATGTGCCCCGCCACGATGTCGCACCACGCAATCGCGATTTCGCTGCCGACATTCGTAAGGCAGGCGAGCGTATTGGCCGAACGCGCGTCGAGCAGGCTGTCTTCGGTCAATGTTCCCGGCGTGATGATGCGGATGACGTCGCGCGTGACAATCGACTTGCTGCCGCGCTTTTTGGCTTCTTCGGGCGACTCTTGCTGTTCGCAAATCGCGACACGAAATCCTGCGCGGATGAGCTTGGCCACATAGCTTTCGTAGGAATGCGCCGGAACGCCGCACATCGGAACGTCTTTTCCCTGATATTGCCCGCGACGTGTCAGGGCAATGTCGAGCGCTTTGGATGCCGTAATCGCGTCGTCGAAAAACATTTCGTAAAAATCGCCGAGGCGGAAAAAAAGCAGACAATCCTGATGCTCTTTTTTAATTGCGAAATATTGCGTCAAAAGGGGTGTCGCCGTTTCAGCCGCCGGTAGGTCGGGCAAAAAAGGGGGTTGAACGGCAGGCATTCGTTTTCCAATTAAGACAAAGGGTTGAAAAGGCTTTAAGCCTTGGCAGTAATATCTATTTTGGCGGCGGAATCCAAGCCTTTAACCAATATGACCATGCAAATATTGTTAATAAGACTCTTGGAAGATTTTCGGGTATAATGCACCTATATATTTGAGGTTTATTATGCGTTCCGCGCAAGCAGGCTTTGGATTTTTGTCGGGTCGTCCCTTGGGATTTTATGACCCCCTGAGAGAAATTGCCGATTCTCTTTCCGCCGTTGGCTTGAATGCCTTAAACGGCGGGCTTGGTATCTTTAATAAGCTTCCCGATTTGCGTCCTCCGGCAGAGGCGATTCTGGGGCCGCAAACCAAACAGATCGCCAGCGCCTATACCGGCGCGAAAGGCCAGGACGGCACCACTAAAGAGAAAAGCAGCAAAAAAGGCGCGGAAAAGGGTTCTCTGTTCGCCAAAATCGCGGGCGCGGCAGCAGCGTTGTTAGGAAACAAACCGCCGGTTGGCCCCGCGGCGGACGACGACGATGAGGAAGATTGGTTGTTCCTTGCTCCACATTCTCCGACTGTGAGCTTTGGAAGCCTGCACAGCAAGAACTTAAACAGTCTTGGATTATAAAGTTACGATTTCTGGAGAAGTTTATGGCTGAACCAAACGAAAGAAACAAAAACGCCTCGAAGGCCGCGTTACTTCACGCGCTTAAATCCAGGGCCGAAATCGGTTTTGAGAAAATGGGGCTCGTGCCCGATGGAAAAGATATAGTGTCGAGCCGACTTGGCGTCGGTACACAAGCAGGCCGCCGCAGGCAGCTTGGCGTCGTCCATAGCTTGGCAAACACAAAAACGCGCTGCACTCCCGCCGCCATCGCCGCTGCACCGAAGAATTCCCCGTGCGCGCGCATCAAGCCTCTTGAAACGCTCGAATACGTTTAGCGGGCGTGTTATAACCTTTTCATGATTATCGGCATCGGCAGCGATTTGACGAACATCGAGCGCATCGGCGAGACGCTCGAAAAGCACGGCGTGCGCTTTATCAAGCGCGTTTTCACGCCAACCGAGCAGGCAATTGCCAAAAAACGGAAAAACAATGTCGCGACTTATGCCAAGCGCTTTGCCGCCAAGGAAGCCTGCGCCAAGGCTTTGGGTTCGGGCATTCAGCGCGGCGTGTATTTCCGCGACATGGGCGTCGTGAATCTGCCCTCGGGCCAGCCGACGATGAAACTTACGGGCGGCGCTTTAAACCGGCTTAAAAAGATGACCCCCAAGGGAACAAAGGCCGTCATTCACCTGAGCCTGACCGACGACGGCCCTTGGGCGCAGGCGTTTGTGGTGATAGAGGCGTTGCCCAACAAGTAAATCGCTGGTATTCCATTTGCTCCTCTTTCGGAGTGGAAAATGCTGAAAAAAATTCAATCGGGATTTATTCGTTCCTTCGACGATTTGTCCGAATTAAAGCTTATTGATGCGCGGGCCGTCAAAAATCTCGCAAGCGAAATCAATTCATTAAAAAGAGATGCCTTAAAAGGCCGCAAGCTCGTCGTCCTTCTGGCTACCGGGGGCACGGTTGCAATGACCACCAAGAAAGGCATTCGCCGTCCTTCCTTGTCGTGGAATGGCTTGCTTCAGGTGGCCGGAGGTAATCTGGAACAGCATTTTGAACTGAGGGGCATGAGCGCTTTCAATCTCGATAGTTCACAAATGAATTATGCCCATACACGCGAATTGGCGATTGCCATGTGCTATTTGTGGAACACAATCAAAGTCCCGTTCATTGGTTTTCTGATAACACACGGCACGGACACCATGTCGTATAGCGCTGCGGCCATGTCCTTGATGATGGGGCAAGGCCTTCCTTTCTCAATCGTTTATACAGGATCTCAACTCCCAGCGAACGAGCCATTGAGTGATGCGTCTATCAACCTTCGTCACGCGCTTTACACGCTCGAAGCGCTACACAGCAAGGATATGGCTGAGGTGCTGATTGTGTTTGGCGAGCGCGCCATGCTTGCGACTTCCGCCGAAAAGGTCGATGACAGGGCCGCCAACGCTTTTGCCGCGCCGCGCCATTGTTATGTCGCCAACTTCAGTCGCATGGACTATCCGGTCAGGCTTGCTTCCTGGCTTCGCCCACGGCGGCGTCAGGCTTTTGCCCCGACCCTATGGAGGGGCGATTGGTCACAAACGCTGGTTGTCAAATCGACTTTGGGGCTTAATCCAGAAATGCTTGACGGTCAGGTCAATATGCCTTTCGTCAAAGCGGTTGTTCTTTATTCCTATGGCGCGGGTACTGTTCACAAGAACGTATTGAGCGTTGTTGCCAAGGCCGCGAAAAAGCGGAAAATCCCCGTTTTTATTGTCAGCCCTGTCGATGCTGATTTTCAGGTTGCTTACGAATCCGGCGCGGAAGCTTTGCGCTTGGGCATCGTTCCTTTGAATCTGACTTTGTCTGCAGCGTTAGCGAAGATCGAGATTGCTCTTCAGCTTTCCCCGAAAAATTTGAAAGCTTTATCAAAATTTGTAGCGGAGAATTATGTTGGCGAAGTTCCGACGAACGATTCCTGCTATAGAAATGGTGTGCGGATTTAGATTTTCAGTTCCGAGAAATCTTCGCCGCGCGCAAGGGCTTCGCTGATGGGGGCAAACGCCCTTACGACTCCGTCATAGACGGGTCTTTTAAAAGAAACGATCAGAAGCGGCGTTTCTTCGAGAGGAATCCATTTCCACGACACAAATTCGGGCATTTCGGGTTCGTTTTTACCGGATAAGTCGATTTCGCTGTCTTGCCCCAAATACCGCAAGGCGAACCATTCCTGTTCCTGCCCGCGATATTTGCCCCGGAAAACGGCGTGGTTTTCTTCGTCCCTGCTGATTCTTCTGTTCTGAAGCCAATCAGGAAATTCGTAATGCAGGATTTCCGGATGTCTTGCGATAATGCGCGCGTTGTCGGTGCCGATTTCTTCTTTCATTTCACGAAGAACCGCTTTGACCGGTTCTTCGCCTTTTTGAACTCCGCCTTGAGGCATTTGCCATGCGCCGTGCCGGTCGCGGCGTTCCGCCACCAACACAAGGCCGCGCGGGTTGAAAAGGCATATGCCTACGCCCTTGCGGTACGGCAATTTATGCAAATCGATCCCGTCCACCATTATTGAACCATCGTGCTGAGGGGGGCCAACGCGATGCCGTGTTCCGGCAGTTTTTTCGCCCACGCCTGCAGTTGGTTGATCATGACCGGCGTCGCCGTCGTCACGCCGATGGCGCGGCCCGTTTGACGTGCTGTTTTTTCAAGATTTTCAAGCGCTTGCGCGATAGCCTCGGGGTCCATATCGACATCCAGACGCTGCGTCATCGTCGCCACCGGAACGCCCGCGTTGCGCGCCATATCCGTCACAATTCCGTGCGGAACGACACGCGAATCAAACATCATAAGCCCGCGCTCTTTCGCTTCCTGCATAATCAACCCGAAACGCGTCGGGTCGGAGGTAAAGCGCGATCCGTAGGAGGTCGTCACGCCGATGTATCCTGTCGAACGCCTCAACGCTTTGAGAAGGCGCATGATATTTTCGCTCGTGGAGAGATTGGTCAGAAGCGTATCCGGCCCTGGGTCGCTTTGCGGATAATCGAAGGGTTCGACCGGAATCTGGAGCAAAATTTCGTGCCCGTCCTGCCGCGCGCGCGCCCCCCAAGCCCCGACCACGGAACCTTGCGAGTTGAACGATAGCGTAACCGTCGGCGGAGTCTGTGTAATAGCTTGATCGGTCGAAGCCCGTGACATTCCCAAGTCCATAATGACAATGGCAACGCGGGGGCGTTTGTCGGCCAGATTAAAGGGCCGCGCGTAGACCTGCCATGGGCGAGCACCATCTTCGCCGATGCGCGGCAAACTGCCTTCGGGGGTGTCTTCGGTTACGCGGCTGCTAGGGGCCGGAACCAGCTTGACGGTTCTGTCGTCCTGATCGTTAAGCGCGGGGGCGCCGACGTCTACCTCTATCTTGCGGTTTCCCTGCAGCCATTTTTCAATACCTTTTTCCTGCGGTGCAACCGACGATGCGTCGGCGCTCTTTACCTCATCGCGGCGTTGTCCGTGAATGAACGCCGGTGGCAAAACGATCAAAGCCAGAAGGACTGTCGTTACCGCAAGCTTCAGATTGCGGGGATAACGCGCGAGAAATGTCTCGCGACGAGGCGGCAACACAAAAACATCGGAAACGTTTTCAGACATGGAAAACTTGCGAATCTCAGGAATCTGGGACCAGAGTTCGGACAATAAAGCATTTTTTGGATATGCGGAATACTTTTTAAGCGCTCTTTTACCAGCAGGCCCATGAAATCCGCCCCGCAGCTTGACTTCACTCGCTCTGCGCCTCGCCTGTCGCTTGCCGGGCTAAGCCGTTGCTTATCACGACTTCTTCAGTCCGGTGAGCAACAGGCTTTACGCAACCGCTCGTGACCTAACGCGAGTCACTTCAAGTGCCGGTTGGTATTACGCTTCAGTTTGTGAGGCTCCGCAACGGCGCGGGTATACGGCCCCCGCGAGCGATAAAATCATCGGCTTTAAAGGCATTGACGGCCATGACGGGACAATGGCCAAGCAGCCCGCCGAATTCGACTTTGTCGCCGACTTTTTTACCGGGGACGGGGATCAACCTGACGGCAGTCGTTTTGTTGTTGATCATTCCGATGGCGGCTTCGTCCGCGATAATGGCCGAAAGAGTCGCCGCCGACGTGTCACCCGGAACGGCGATCATGTCCAAACCCACCGAGCAGACGCATGTCATGGCTTCGAGCTTTTCGAGCGTCAAACTGCCGCATTCGACCGCCGCAATCATGCCTGCGTCTTCGCTGACGGGAATAAACGCGCCGGAAAGGCCCCCGACGTGCTGCGCGGCCATAAGGCCGCCTTTTTTCACGGCATCGTTAAGGAGCGCCAAGGCGGCGGTCGTTCCCGGCGCACCGCAGCTTTCGATTCCCATTTCTTCCAGAATATGCGCGACGCTGTCTCCGATGGCGGGTGTCGGCGCCAACGATAAATCGATGACACCCATCTTAACGCCAAGGCGCTTGGCGGCTTCCTGCGCCACAAGCTGGCCGACACGCGTAACTTTAAACGCCGTGCGCTTGATGGTTTCGGCAACGACGTCGAAAGGCTGGCCGCGAACGTCTTCAAGCGCCCGTTTGACGACGCCGGGGCCGCTGACGCCGACGTTGATGGCACAAGAGCCTTCGCCCACGCCGTGGAAAGCGCCCGCCATGAACGGGTTATCCATAACGGCGTTGCAGAAAACGACGAGCTTGGCGCAACCGATGGCGTCTTTCGCCGCCGTCAGTTCCGCCGTGCGCTTGACGACGACGCCCATCTGGCGAACCGCGTCCATGTTGATGCCGGACTTGGTCGTGCCGACGTTGACAGAAGAACAAACGCGTTCGGTCCGCGCCAGCGCTTCGGGAATGGAGTTGATGAGAATAACATCGCCTTCGGTTTCGTGTTTATCGACAAGGGCCGTAAAACCGCCGATGAAATTGATGCCGAGTTCCTTGGCCGCTTTGTCCATCGCTTCGGCAACCGGAACATAGGTGTCGGCCTTGCAAGATTCGGCAACAACCGAGATGGGCGTCACGGAAACGCGCTTGTTGATGATGGGAACGCCGTATTCGTCTTCGATGTCTTCGCCGACCTGGACCAGATTTTTCGCCGTGCCCGTGATTTTGTCATAGACGTTTTTGCAGAAGACCTTGATGTCAGGATGGCTGCACCCGCGCAAGGAAATGCCCATCGTGATGGTGCGAACGTCGAGCTTGTTCTCGGCGATCATACGGTTGGTTTCAAAAATTTCCTTTATTAACAACATATTGGGGCCGATCAGATGCGGTGCATGACGTCGAAAATATCCTGGCTTTGGACCTTGATTTCCACGCCGATTTCTTTGCCGACCTCATTTAATTTTTGCTGCAAATCTTTCAGGGAAATTTTGGCCGCGCCCATGTCGGCGATCATCACCATGTTGAAAAAGCCGTTCATGATGTTCTGGTTGATGTCCAAAACATTGACGTTGACGTCCGCCATAGCCGTCGACACTTTGGCGACGATCCCGACGCGGTCTTGTCCGATGATAGTAACGACGATTTTCATTTTCGTTCCTTTGGCACGCAAGAAAGCTGCCGCTTGTTTGTAACAGATATCTGGGGGATTGCCTAGATTATGCCGACGTATCCACGCGCGGCGCGTCGGTACCGCCTTTTGCAACCGCCACCAAGGCTTCACGCAACAGGCGGTCGTGAATCATATAGCCCGCCTGCAGGACCTGCACAATTGTTCCGGCAGGCTGGTCCGGCGCGTCGACTTCCATCATCACGCGATGAAAATTGGGGTCGAATACCTGTCCCAGCGGGCTTATCTTCTTGATGCCGAAGCGTTCAAGCGTCGCCAGAAACAGGCGTTCCGTCGCCTCGATTCCAACAATAAAATTCTTTACCGCCGGATCGAGTTTTTCCGTCGGAGCCGATTCCAGCGCGCGTCCAAAATTATCGGAAAGCGCCAGCATTTCCTTGGCAAAATTAGCGATGGCGTATTTTGATGTTTCTTCGCGGTCTTTTTGAGCGCGGCGGCGCGTGTTTTCCGCATCCGCCATTTCGCGTAAGGCACGGTCTTTCATTTCCGCCAATTGCTTTTCAAGCTCCGCGATGCGCGCTTCGGTGGAAGGGGCGGCTTCAGCGGCAGGGGCCGCATCCCCGGCGTTCGGGACTTCTTCGTTTAGGGGATCTGGTTCTGTCATTGCTCTTTCTTTCACATTTAACTTGTTACCACGAAAACGCCTATCCGCAAGATTGGGTTTTTTCGGGGATAATCAAGGGGGCTGGCCTTAAATAGGCCCATTTAACATGGAAAGTGCTTCATTTTTCATCTATGCTGCCAGTATGGCTTCTCCTCAAAAATTAACCTCCTCCCGCTGCGCGGAGCTTATGGGCGATATCGCCCCCCCAGGGGATAAAAGTATCTCCCATAGAAGTATTATGTTGGGTGGAATTGCGACGGGCGTCACGACCGTGCGCAGCCTTTTGGAAGGCGAAGACGTCCTATGCACCATTGCCGCGCTTCGCGCGATGGGTGCGGTTATCCAAAAAGACAAGGGCGGCGTTTGGCAAATTACGGGCGTCGGCCTGATGGGATTGCGTGCGCCGCAGGAGACTTTGAACGTCGGAAACAGCGGGACATCGGCGCGTCTTTTGATGGGCCTTGTCGCAGGCAACGCTTTTTCGGCACGTTTCGACGGCGACGCTTCGCTGCGCAAACGGCCCATGAAGCGCGTGATCGAACCGCTCTCCCTGATGGGCGCAAAATTTGAGAGTATGGACGGAAAATTGCCTTTAACCGTAACGGGGGCGGAGCGTCCTATAGCCATAACGTATGCCTTGCCTGTTCCTTCGGCTCAAGTAAAGTCGGCCATTTTATTTGCGGGGCTGGGCGCAGAAGGCGCCACAACCGTTATCGAAAGCTCCCCAACGCGCGACCATTCGGAAAATATGCTGCGCGGCTTTGGCGCAAATATCGTCGTCGAAAAACGCAGCGATGGCACAGAACGGGTTTCAATTACAGGCAAACCAAAACTGAAGGCGCAAAGCATCAGCGTGCCCGCCGATCCAAGCTCTGCCGCTTTTCCCCTTGTCGCCGCCTTGCTGTGTCCAGGTTCGTGCGTGACATTGAGGCATGTAGGCATCAATCCGAGGCGCGCGGGGTTGATCGAGGTTCTGCGCGCCATGGGTGGAAAGATTAATATTGAAAATCAACGGGTTGAAGGTGGTGAATCCGTTGCCGACCTTACCGTTTTTGGCAGCGATTTGTCGGGCGTCGAGGTTCCGGCAAAACTAGCCCCCAGCATGATCGACGAATATCCTATTCTTTCAATCGCGGCAGCCTGCGCCAAGGGAACAACCCGCATGCGCGGGCTTTCGGAATTACGCGTCAAGGAAAGCGATAGATTAAGTTTGACGGCATCGGGTTTGACTTCCTGCGGCGCCAAGGTCGCGGTCGAAGGGGACGATTTGATCGTTTTCGGCAACGGGTCGCCGCCGGATGGCGGCGTTTGCATCGATACGTCCATGGACCATCGAATCGCCATGAGTTTCCTTGTGCTTGGCATGCGCGCCAAGGAGTCCATAAGCATCGACGACGGCAGTTTTATCGCGACGAGTTTTCCCAATTTCGTTTCAATGATGAATACACTCGGTGCCAAAATTGTATAACACGATTAATTAATGCATCATCGCCGCTTGACTTCACTCGCTCTGCGCCGCGCCTGTCGCTGGTCGGACGGGACTTCTGCTTTCAAAGGCTTATTCAGTCCGACGAACGACAGGCTTCTCGCAACCGCTCGTGAGCTAAGCGCGTCATTTCAAGCGCCCGCTAGCTCTAACCTTCTCTTGACCGAATCTTTATTCGCCTCCATCTTCAGCCTATGAAAATTTCTTTGCCCGAACCGCCCCATATTCCTTTTCCGAAAGACTTTATTTTTCTGCAATATTTCGGAAACAGGCTTTCAGCTTTAATTCTGGTTGTTCTTTTGCTTCCTGTTTTAGGTTCCGTGGCATTTTTTGTGCCAGGCCCCTTGGATCAGGATAAGACTGTCGTCATCGCGCATGGTTCTTCCGTCGCCGATATCGCCTCTCAACTGGAGAAAGAAAACGCTGTCTATTTTTCTTCTCTTTTCAACATTGCAGCGCGGGCAACTGGCTCTTTAAAGGCGGGAGAATATGCGCTTCCTGCCGGCGCGAGCGCTTTTGATATCGCCGTTTTGATGCACGAGGGGCGCTTTGTCATAAGAACTTTCACGGCCCCCGAAGGGCTGACGTCCGCGGAAATTGTTCGTTTGTTGAACGATACTCCCGTATTGACGGGAGCCATCAACGCTTTTCCGCCCGAGGGTTCCTTGTTGCCGGAGACTTATCACTACAGCTATGGGGATAATCGGGGCGCGATTATCTCACGGATGCAGAAAGCCATGCGCGACAAGCTTAACGAGCTTTGGGCAAGCCGCGACTCGGGGGTGTTTTTAAAATCCCCTGAAGAAGCAGTCGTTCTTGCCTCCATCGTCGAGAAAGAAACAGGAAAGGCGGAGGAACGCCCCCGCATTGCGGGCGTCTTTTATAATCGTTTGGGGCGCGGTATGCGCCTTCAATCCGATCCGACCGTTATTTATGCCCTGACCAATGGCTTAAGGCCTCTTGATCGGGCTTTAACTCATAACGATCTTTCTTTCGCCTCGCCCACCAATACATATGCGAGCGACGGCCTGCCGCCGCAGCCCATCTGCAACCCGGGTCGCGCCGCGCTGGAAGCCGTATTGCATCCCGAACACCACGCTTTTCTGTACTTTGTGGCGGACGGCACCGGCGGACACGCGTTTGCCCAAGACCTTGCCACCCACAATAAAAACGTGAATAGCTGGCACCGCGCAACGGAAAACGCGCCTGCAAAACCATGACTTCCATCGCCGCCACTATTGCCGCCGTCCGCGAACGCCTTAAGGGAGCGGAACTTATCGCCGTCACAAAAACTCAAAGCGCCGAGGTTATTCGTGAAGCCTTGGCGGCAGGACAGCGGGTTTTCGGTGAAAATCGCGTGCAGGAAGCGCAAAAAAAGTTTCCGGCTTTGCGGAAGGAATTTCCAGACATTAAACTGCATCTTATAGGCCCCCTTCAAACCAATAAAGCAAAGGACGCTATCGAACTTTTTGATGTCATCGAGACGCTTGATCGGCCCGAACTCGCCGAAGCAATTGCCAAGGCAATACGCAAAACGGGCAAAACGCCGCAGCTTTATATCGAAGTTAACATTGGCCTTGAGCCTCAGAAATCAGGCATTGCCCCCGACGACGTCGGGGCTTTTTTAGCCCTTTGCCGCAACACTTACGGGCTTTCCGTTTCGGGGCTCATGTGTATTCCCCCCATTAACAAAAACCCGCGTCCGTATTTTTGCGCGATGCGCGATTTGGCCAAGCGATTGGCTTTACCGCATCTGAGCATGGGAATGAGCGCGGATTTTGAGATCGCGGTCGCTTGCGGCGCGACAGAAGTACGCCTTGGCATGGCTCTTTTCGGAGAGAGGGGAAAAAGCCTCGAATTCAAGGGCTTTTAGTTATAGCCGCTGCCGCTGCCGCCCTTTGACAATTCGCCGACAACTCCGAAAATTGACATCATCGTCCAGCCAATAATTCCGCCAACGATTGCCATGCCGACGTTGCGAATAAGGACGGCTTGCGCTTTCATCGCTTCAACCTGATCCTCCATCCATTCTTCGGCTACCTTTTCGATGACTTGGCCGATGTCCGCGCGCTCGGCCAGAATTTCAAGGTCGACGGCAACATCGGGCGAGGGAAAGTTCAGTCCCGTTAAACGTAGCGCTTCACCAAGGTTATGGCCTCGCAAGACCCGTTGCCTTGCCGCACCGATACGCTCCTTAATCCACGGATTTCCCTGCTCTTCAAGGATTTCCAGCGAGCGTTTCAAAGGCACTTGCGCGCCTAAAAGGGCGGAAAGGCCCATGAGAAAGCTGCTTCCCTGCAAAACACGGTACCACGACCACGGCGGATACAAATCGAATTTTGAGCGTAAGGAGCCGCGCCAAAAGGAAAGCGTCGATGAAATAATAATGACGACAAGAATAATAAAACCGACAATGTAGAGCCCCCAGGCCGTGATAAAATCTGCAAACGGCACGATGCTCCCCATAGACTCAACAACGTTCTTGGGGGCATTGGCACGCATGTTGGCGATAAGGTTGATGCTGAACGTCCAGATAACAAATCCGACCAAAAGAAAAATAAATACCGGATAGCCCACCGCGTAACTCACGGCCTCGCGCATGGCTTTTCCCCTTTCGCTCATCGTCTGGATAAACGAAAGTGTCTTGGCGAGAGATCCTGATTCTTCGCCAGCGCGGATCAAGTACAGCTCGCCCGTGGGAATCCATCCATCCATCGCGCGGGAGAGGGAAATACCGGCCCGGTCTTTTAGAAACCATTCGCGCAGCGCAACGGCCGCCGGACGCTTGGGATACTTGCCCATTTCAGTCACGTTCTGATACAGCCGATCGAGAGATCTGGACAGCGCCTCGTTCGACTTGAGCATCCCTTCGAGTTTGCGGTAAATGCGATAACGACCGCGCCGGTTTTTGCGAAATTGGATTTTTGCTATTTTTTCTTCCAATTGCGCCAGTTTTTCTTCAATTTCGCTCATGGCATGGGCCCCAGTTTTTCTTCGGCTTCGCTTAGCTCGCGCGGCCGCGCAAAAAAGCCTAACTCGAATTCGGCATCGTCGGGAGATACTTCTCCGGCGCGCACTTTTTCCATTCCGCGTTGAAGCATCGTAATGCCGTTAAGGCCGACGGGCGACAGCCAATACTGTTGGGCTTCTTCTTCCCGATTGTCTTCAAGCAGGGACATCAGTTTAGCGTCCGTTTCGATGATTTCGGCACTGACCGTCCGGCCTGAACGCCCCTTATAGCATTTGGGGCATCCTTCAGGATTTGCAAAATAGACATTGCTTAAATCCGGTTCAGCTAAACATTCCATGACCGGCTTGCCGACAAAGGCCTTGTTCCGGCTCGCGTCCATAATGGCCAATCCCGCGCGCAAACGGCGGGCAAGGTCGCGCGCCGTGGGGCCAAATTCTTCGCAAGCCGCTTTCAAGGGAATGCGGCAATGAGGGCAAATGCTGCGAAGCAGCCTTTGGCAAGCCATGCCGCGCACCAAATTATGGTCATAAACAATATAGGGTTCGACGCCGATGTCGCGCAGTCGCTTGGGAGTAGCGAGCGCCGAGTAAACGTGACCTGTCGTGTAAACCTGGCGTCCTGTCAGAGCAAGGCGGAAGGCAAACTGGGCTGTTTGCAAGTCACGCACTTCGCCCAACATCACAATGTCGGGGTCAAGACGCAAAGCGCAGCGCATGATTTCAACGAACGTTTTTTCGCGCTGTTCATCTTTAACCGACGCCGAAACGCCGATCTGGCGCGCGCCTATGACGCCGCCTTCGGGCGGATCTTCAATCATAAGGCAGTTCAGCCGCATTTCCGTTTCCGCCATGCGGCGGTTCAACACAACGCGCAGCGTCGTCGTTTTGCCTTGGTTGACGGGCCCCGAAAAAATGCGCAAGCCACCAGGGGCCGCGCGCAGGCTTTGAACGACCCGCAACTGCTCCTGCGAAAAGCCCAGCGAGTCGACATCCGCCATAACGAAGTTTTCACCCCACAAATGGGCTGAATCGTACGAAAGGCGCATGTCCAGGTACGCGCCGCCGTTGGACAAAGGCACCCATTGGCAACGAACGCTGATGACGCCTTTGGGAAGCGCGATGATTTCTTCGCCGCGAGCGTCCGAGGTCAACATCGCGGCTTGAGGTTCTTGGAAATTCGCCGTCGCTCCCGATTGGCCTATCGAGTGGGAATATACCGCCGCAAGAAATTGGTCACCCTCGCGCTGGGTCCAGACGTCCTGACGCCTGAGCGAACCGTCGATGCGGAACTGCACAACGGCGCGGCCATTGACGGATTCGATATGGATGTCGTTCGCGCCCATTTGGACAGCCTGCTCAAGCGTCGATACAATCCTGCGACGCGCGGCATTGACGTCGTAGTGCCCGCTGTTGTCGCTGCGGTCGGCATAAATATAGGCTTGAATAATAATATTCGGCGTGACATAGCGCGGTTCTTCGACCTTAAACCCTTGACGCTTGGCGGCTTGCGCCACCGAGGTTACGAGCGGCGAACGGCGATGCGACGCGCTGACGAGCCAGAGTCCGGATTCAAAAAGAGCGCAGAGGTTTCGCGCTTCTTCCGGAATTTGCAGAGCTCCGTTTGCCGCCGTCAGAACGGGGCTCGTAAAGAGAAGCGGAAGCGTGCGCTCGTCTTCAAGCTTGATTTTATCAAGAGACGCCGAGATAGGCGCGGGGGTCGAAAGACTTGGCGCTGCGTGAGATGAAGATTCAGACGCGGGGGGGTCTTCTGGTTTTGGTTTTCTTATAACAGGGGGTTTTTCTCTTGTTTTAAACGCAGTTGCTTGGGGCTTGCCTAAAGCCTTCAGCTTTTTTTCCACAAGATCGACTAAATTTAACACTCGGTATTCCTTTAGACTGAAGGCTTTCCAACTAGACGAATCCTGCTCAGAAGGAACAGGAAGGGAGCTGCTTTAGAAAAAACAGCGTGCACAATATCATACAACTCAATCTTCAGGCGACATCCTGTCGTCTTTTCGCCGCGCTCTTTCGAGAAGCGCGGCATTTTAACACTAGTTTTCGGATTTGCCTAGAAGCGCATAAGTCAACGTTTGCCCTTTTTTGAACAAACAACCGCTCGCTCCTCTGGGCTTTGGGCCTTGAAGGAACAAAGACGGCGTTTGAATTTAACGCATTGCGCTATAAACGATATCAACGTTTTTAACGCGCAACGTATAAGGCGTTTTTCCGCCAACATCGACAGATGACGACGTTATGAAGCGCACGGTTTCGCCATCGGAAACCTTATCGCCAACCCTGACCGACTTCGTGTCACCATCGGAATACTTCAGAACAGCGGTATACCTTCCTCCAGCGCCGTAGATGTGTGCTATTTCGGGACGCCCTGCGTTTGACGGCATTTTTATTATCTGCGGAGCCGGAGCGGACCCCATGGGCATTCCGGAAGCCGCGGATGGCGGAGGCATAAGTGCGCTGGAGGGAATGGCGCCTGCCAACATCGCGGGCGCTGAAGACATGCCGTCGCGTTCACCGCGCAATTTATCAAGTTCCTTTAAACGTTTTTCGAGCTCGATCATCGCTTCGATTCGCGTGACCGTCTGCCGCGCGCTGTTTAAATCAGCCAATGACGTCGCATCGGCGGCAACATCAAGCTTTTTAATAATCTTTTTCGCATTCAAGGTTATTTCGTCTTCCATCGTAGAAACGTTTTTCCCGATGCTTTCGTTCTGGCCTTTAGGCGCCTCTGCCGCTGACGCGGAAGATATCACAGAGGGCGGTGCGCTTGACAGAACAGGGAGGCCGCTTGAGGCAGGTTGAGGTGCGTCAGCCGCATAGGATTGCGTCGGGGAAAAAAGGAAAACCCCAAAGGCAACAACCAGCGCCGCTTCCATCTTTGCAAGGAACGCCAAGAAAAAGCTATTTGCGATTCTCATAGATAACCCCTTCGACAGCCCACGCAGAGGAACCTCCGCCGCGCGAGAAGCTCATGTTGTTTACAATGGCTCCGGGCAAATCTCCGATATATCCCGGCAACC
>CAZQOE010000007.1:0-15756 GCA_964594935.1 uncultured Rhodospirillaceae bacterium
CTGAGACATGGAAGCCCTTGATTTGCCTCATAAATAGCGCGTTCGAGGCCGTTGCCGTACGTCGCCTTTTCCAACACCGTGCGCAGCCGGTCGAAGAGCTGGCCGAGCGACACGTAGTCGGCCTTCGCTTCCCCCTGCATCTGAATCCATAGCGTAACAAGGTTGCCCACAATCATTTCGGACAAGGCTTGGACGTTGTTGCCGGTTTGCACGGCATCGACCAGAAGCGTCGGGATACCCGCCGGCATCGCCGACACCCCGCGATAGCGGATGGGCAGCGAGTGATCGAGCGCGATGCAGACGCGCGATACGAGTTGATCTTCGTAATGCGCCGTTTTGCCGCTTTGCTTGAGTTCTTCGATGACGTCTTCGATGTTTTTCGCGCGGTCTTTGTCGTTGAGGGCGCGGCGAAGCCATTTGTTGAGGGCTTCGTTTTCGATAACTTTCGTCGCTTCGGAAGGATTGGCGGATAGCGCTTCGATGAGCGGGCCGACTTGCCAGTAATCCGTCCCCATGAAAGTGAAGTGGCGCGTAGCGCGGCGGCCAGCGTCGGAACTTTTCGGCGTCATGCGGCGGCCGTTAAGCCATTGGTCGAGATCCGCCGACGTCCAGCGTTGCGTCGCGTCATCGGCAAGCAATCCGCGCAGGATTTCGATGTGCGTCGGCGAAAGCCTTTGGTTGCTGAGAATGGCGCCGAAACTTCCCTTCTGCAGCTTGAGGTCGATAATCGTGCGGTCGTCCATGCCCTGCATCGGGTTGTGCCCCAGCACAAGGAACGCCAGCGTCACGCCGAACGCGTAGCAATCGTCTGCGTGCGTGCCCACGCCCTTACCCAAGGGCATCGCCATCGCGCGTTCGATGGGCTCAAAAAGGGCGGGCTGGCCATAGCCCGCCGGCGCCGACAGACATTCGCCGATTTGCGGGGGCGCCGCCGTTCCCGAACGCCAGAAGATGTTGGTGGGACGAATGGCGTTATGAACAAGGCCGACGTTGGACAGCGCTACCAGGCCGTTGATCATCGGCGCGATGAAATGACGGTTGATGATGTCTTCGCCGAGGACCGGATGCGTTTCGTCGAGCGACGCCATCATGCGGGGCGCCGTCGGTTTCTGATACACAAGCGCGTACACGAACGTGCCATCGATCCATTGGATGACTCCGCCTTCGATGAAACGCAAAATCCCAGGGTTGTCGATGTTCCGCGTGGATTGCGCGGATTCGATGCGCGGCGGCACCTTGGACAAGCAGACAATCGCATAAAGGCTCGATGAGGCGTCGGCGTTATACCGCGCCACGAACGCCTGCCCTCCCGGGCTGTTAAGCTCGGGCAGCGGCATCGAGGGGAATATCTCGATCCTAGACCCCAGCGTTATGCTGGAGCCGGTTGTCGTGATGCGTTGCTGTTCCTGAGAAGCCATAAAAGAATCCAAGGTGGGAGCCGGATTCTAAATCATTTTTTCAGGTTATGGAAAGGCCTGTTTCTTGTGGATGGCCCAAAACGGCGGTTTTTTGTCAAAAGAAGGGATGGCGTGCAGCGTATTTCCCTTCCAAATCGCCGGAAGAGAGGCGCGAACGCGGCCCTGCGGAATCCGACGGCGCAGGTTCGGGGCCAGAGAATCGACGATTTCATGCGGCGGCAAGCGAATCGTCATGGACGGCGCTTTGGAATCGGCCGTCACAAGCCAGCGCCCGTCCCATAAAACCGTCGCGCCCGGCGGCAAGGGCAGAATTTCGCTTGCCGCAGAGGGTTCGCGCAAAAACGTCACCTTGTTTTCGGCTATCGAGATCATGCAGCCGTAAAACGTCCGCGTTTGTTCTTTTTGCCGGCCGATAACCGCGTCGAGAAGCGACGACACCGACGCGTGCTCGGGCGGATAGTTTTCGTCATGCACACGCCGGAGCGACGCCGATACGGCCCTAAAGGCAATTTCGCGCGGCAAGGCGCGCAACGCCGTGCGATCAAGCTGGATGCTTCCTCCCAGGCTCGTCTGCGCGGACGTATCGAGAAAGTCGCGCGTGGCGAGGTCCAGCGCTTCTTTCGCGTCGCGCGCGCGCGCGGCCAAATTCGTCAAATTTTCGACCGTCAGTCCTTCGGAGGCCAGAAGCGGCATGATTTTGCGCAGGCGGCCCCGCGCGTATTTTTTCGACATGTTGCTGGGGTCCGTCACGGCTTCGATGTGAGCGGCTTTGCATGTCGCCTTGAGCCGTTCCTTGGAAAAAGACAGGAAAGGCCGCACAAGGCGGATGCCGTCGCGCACGCTTTGCGGCGCGATGCCCGCGAGACCGTCGATGCCGCTTCCTTTGGCAAGGCGCATCAACACCGTTTCGGCCTGATCGTCGCTTTGGTGCGCGAGAAGCAGATCTCCCGCGCCCAACTTGTGGCATTCTTTCGTCAGCAGTTCGTAGCGCGCCTCGCGGGCTTTTTCGTGAACGCGGCCTTCGATGTCGCCGTGCTTCCAAGGCAGTATTTTGGCCTGAATGCCCAATTTTTTTAGCTGCTTTTTGACGTGCGCCGCTTCAGCCGCCGATTCCTCACGCAGGCCGTGTTCGACGATAAGCGCGATACAGTCGCGCTGCCCCCAGCGCTTGACGCAGAAAGCCAGCGCCATGCTGTCAGGCCCGCCGGAAACGGCGAGCGCAATTTTGGCCGAGAACGGCGCGAATTTATTCATCAGAGCGGAAAATTCCGCCGCATCGACGGGTTTGGTCAGCGCGTCGGGCATTTGAGTTTGGCCCGTTCGTCGTCGGCGCGCGATTTGACCGCCGGCGCGGCGTTCGGATATTTGCTTTTCAGTTCGCCCAGCGTCACGCACGCATCGGGAACTTTGTTAAGTGCCGCGAGCGCCAAGCCCAGCTTGAGTAGCGCATCCGGCGCTTTCACTCCTTTCGGATTTTGCTGATACGCGTCGGCAAAGGCCATGGCCGATTCTTCATACCGCCCGCGGACATACAGCGTTTCGCCGTACCAGTATTTCGCGTTTTCGATCAGCTTGTCCTTGGGGTTTTTGTCGATAAAGGTTTTAAAAGCTTCTTCGGCGTTCGCGTAATCGGCTTCGCGCAGAAAATTAAAAGCGCGTTCGTATTGCTCTTGCGGGTTCAGACCATAGTCGGGCGGCACGCGCGGCAGCGGCGGGGCTATCGGGCTGTTGATGCCGCCTGTCACCCTGCCGCCTTGCATTTTGAGCGCGCCGAGCGAGCCGGAAGGTTCGGCAGGGGCCGGAGTTTGTAACGGCGCCGCCGGTTGCGCCGTCGGCGCGGGCGTCTGTGCAGCCGGTTGGGACGCGGGATGCGCGGAAGGCGTCGACTCGATTTTGGCAAGGCGGGCATCAACGTCGCTTTGAAGCCTTTGAAAGGCTTGTTCAAGGCGGCGGATGGAAAATTCCATCTGCTCAATGCGGCCGTTGAGTTCGCGCATCGCGTTTTCCTGCGCCGTGAGGCGCGTTTCGTTGTACGTCGCGCTGCCGGAGCGGTCGTCTTGGGCAAAGGCGGGAGCCGTTGTTAGAATAGCGATGCAGGTTAGGACTAAAATTCTGGATTTTTTCATCGGCGTGTCAGGGCTTGGGATTGACGTTGGCGCAAGGCGAGTTTAACCGCCGTAGGCGGCGAATTCCAGTCTTAAACTTTTAAGCAATAAAAAAGCCTTCCGCTTGTCGCGGAAGGCTTCTTAAATCGCCGAATTAGCCCAAGGTCGGGGCTTTCGGCTCGACTTCCGGCCAGCCTTCCGGCGGCTTTGAGGGATGGTTTTCCAGCCATTCCATCAGTTCCGTGTTTTCGGACATGGTTCTTTCCAGATCGTATTTCACTTCGTAAATCGCGTCCGTCGAAAACGGCCCCTCTTTATCGGCGGTGGTGACAACGTTGATGATTTCCTGCGTCGACAGGTGAGCCGCCCTTATTTGGTCGAACAAATCGACGAAACCAACGGAACCCGTTTCGTATGCAAAGGCGATGACTTTTTTCGGATCGACCGTCTTTAAATACTCGGGGTCGACCATGCGGTAAAACTTATTGCTGTTGTCTCCCGGAACAAGGGGGAGGCGGAACATTTTGCCGTCTACCGCGTTACAGAGAAGTTGATGGTCTTCAATTTCGGGACGGTGGTCGTCTGCGGGAATTGGAAGCGGGCGCATGGTTTCCTCCTGAATGAGTCACGGATGAATACGCGACAACCATACCGCAGAAGGGCGGTGCCATAAACAGGAAATATATGGTTAAGCGGCGCGGATTAATGGGGCATATGTTGGGGCGTCAGGGACGCAAGGGGAGGACGTTTTTCCCAAGGGCGGCATGCTTTTTTCGACATTCCCAGTTCCGACTCCATGTCTCTTATGTTCTGAATTTTGTTGTGGATGTCTTTGGCAAATCTCGGCTCGAAGATGGAGACGGAGAGCATCAGATTTTCGATCTGCTGCTGCGTCAGTTTTTTGGAAAGAACCTGACTAACGATTTGTTCACTTGAGACTTCGCCGATTTTTTGTTCCAAGACGACAAGATGTTTGACGTCAACGGGGCCGAAGGAATCTTCATGCCTTTCGCGCGTTAATTCGGTCGCGCAGATGACGACGGCAGCCTGTTGCGTGTCGCAATACAGCTTTTGCGTTTTTCTGTTATTGTCCGAACATCTTAAATAAACCAGGGTCACGGTTATGCCCTTAAATTTATTTTGTCAGAACGTTTCGGCAGAGCCAACCTTGCGGCGGCGGCCGCGGCGCGGAATGGCGCTGAACTCGCTTAGGTTTTCGACCGGAATTTGTCCGCCGTTCTGCAATTCGGTCAGGGCGCGTTTCAACGCCATTTTTTCGCGAAGGTCATCTTGGTCGCCGATGCTCATGATCGACAGGCGGTTCGCGATAAGATCGCTAAGGACCTCGACGCTTGTGGATGAAAGTAACATCTTCGCCTCCATCAAATACTCTTTTAAAAAAATGCCTCTCTAATGTCCCTATTATTTACCTAAAATGTTAAATATCGGTGAAAATCGCAAAAAATAGCGCATGAATTCAGTGTGTTAGAATCATTCGGTTTTGCGCTGCAGCGTTGAATCCTGAAGGGAATCCGGCCGATAACCTTACCAAGGCGTTAAGCATAAGGGTGCGTTGTGTTGCGTGTGCGAAGGAAAAAAGGCAATCTGAGAAACATCATCAATATGGGGATAATTATGGATGGTGAACATATTACAATAAAGCCGGATATCGGGAATCGTGCCATTGAAGCGAGCGGCGAAAGTTTCTTGGATAAACACGCCTCTTTGAAAAAGCTTTTTCGTGCCGCGGGGACGATTATCGTCGGTACCGTCGGCGGCGGCGTCGCCGGAACGGCTTTGGCTGCCGATGTTAGCGGGGGTGCGAATATTCTTATTCCCCTTTGCGCCTCCGCGGGATTTCTTATCGCGACATATTATGCGATCAAAAATCTACGCGAGCCGGGGCTGACGTAAGAATATTTAGGCTGTTAATTTAAGAGGAGTCTTTTATGAGTCGTCCTTCAAATAATTCGAAAACGGGTTGGAGCGCGACGGCAAATGCCGTTTGCAGATCGGGCACCAGGCTCCTTTCAAACCTCAATGATTCTGCTATTTCTACGACTGTTGGCGGCGCTATGGGCGGACTTGGTTCTATCGCGACCGGATTTCCCCTTGCGATGCTTGTTACGCCTTCCAATCCGGAAGTCGCTCCTCTCGTTTTTGGGTATACCGTCCTGTCGGGTGTCTTTATGGGCGGCGCGTATGCGATCTATAACGAAACAAAAAATTCTCATAACGGCGCGGGAGAAAAAGGCGTTCTTGCCGCCGGATTTATCGCCGCTGCGGCGATGGTGACCGTCCCAGCCACGCCCGCAGTGGCCATTCCGCCCTTGATGTCTTTTCTCGTTTTATCGGCCACAATGGCTTCGACTTATTTATTCGCGCGGCCTAGCGTTAAGGTCTTTTTTCCAACGTCAGGTTCAAACCCAAGTTAAACTGGTTCTAGATTTTATCTTTGTGGTGATCGGTGCCGATGACCATGTACATCGCAGGCACAACAAAAAGCGTGAACAATGTTCCGACGGCAAGGCCCGTCGCGATAACGAGGCCCATGTTGAAGCGCGCCATCGCCCCTGCCCCCGAGGCTGAAATCAACGGAATGACGCCCAACACCATCGCGCCCGTCGTCATGAGAATGGGGCGGAGGCGGATGGAGGCCGCTTCGCAGATGGCTTCGCGTTTGCTGCGTCCTGCGATTTGCAGGTTGTTCGCGAATTCGGTGATGAGAATGCCGTGCTTGCTGATGAGGCCCATGAGCGTCACGAGGCCCACCTGCGTGTAGATGTTGATGCTGGCTTTACCGATGCCGCCGAGGCCCAACGTTTGAAGGAAATACGCAAGGGGTTTGGGCATCGCGGCAAGCGCCTGCGCCGACGTGCTGTCGAGGCAGATGAAAAACAACGCGCCCGCGATGGACATCGGGACGGACACCAGAATGATCAGAGGGTCGCGGAAGGATTCAAACTGCGCCGCCAGCGCGAGGAAAATGATGATGACCGCGAAGAAGAACGTCATCGCAAAACCGCTCGACTCTTGCATGAACTGGCGCGATTGCCCCGCGTATTCGTATGAATAGCCCTGCGGCAGGTTGCGGTCCGCGATGTCCTTGATCGTCGCCAAGGCTTCGCCCAGCGCGACTCCCGGAAACATGACGCCCGATATGGTCGCCGCGTTGACTTGTTGGAAATGATTGCGCGACTGCGGCACGGTTTTCAGTTCGATGTGCGCCAAAGTCGACAAAGTCACCGGATCGCCGGACGCCGTGCGGACATAGTAATTGTTAAGCTGTTGCGTCGTGAGGCGCGAGGCTTGAGCGACCTGAGGGATGACCTTATAGGAACGGCCTTCGAGCGCGAAATAATTGACGTAGCCCCCGCCAAGCATCGCCGACAGGGCGTTGCCGACGTTGGTCATCGTGAGGCCCAGCATCGCCGCCTTGTCGCGGTCGATGACGACCGTCGCTTGCGGAAGGTCGAATTTGAGGTCGCTGTCGGAGAAAAGAAGCACGCCGCTTTTTTGGACTTCCGTCATGAAATTTTCGACGACTTCGTTCATGCGCTCGAGCGATTGCGTCGAGGTGATGACAAACTGCACCGGAAGACCGCGGCTGCCCGGCAGAGGCGAGGGCTGGAACACCGCAGCCTTGATGCCCGCAATCTTGTTAAAATCGTTTTGTATGTGCGGCTGGATGTCGTCGGCGGTACGCGTCCTTTCGTCCCACGGCTTGAGCGCCATGCCCGCGAAGATCATGCCCGGCAGGTCGGCTTGGAAAACGTATTCTTTTTCCGGATAGGTCGATAAAATCTTGTACGCTTTTTCGTCATACATCAGGCGCTGCTGCAACGTCGAATTCGGCGCCGCCGTGAACATTCCCAACAAGACGCCTTGGTCTTCCTGCGGCGCGAGTTCGGTGCGCGAGAAGGAATACAGGAAATAGATGCTGCATAGAATAAGCGCGGCGAAAACGAGCGTCACCGGCAGAAAATTGAGGCTGGAGTCGAGAAGGCGCTGGTACTTGTTGTGCAGACGGTCGAAGGCCTTGTCGAGGTAGACCACCAGATGCTGTTCCCAACCGCCACCTTTCGGGTCGTGCGGCTTGAAAAATTTGCTGCACATCATCGGGCTGAGCGTCAGCGCCACGACGGCGGAAATCGTCACCGCGCCCACGAGCGTAAACGCGAATTCGGTGAATAGCGCGCCCGTCAGGCCACCCTGAAAGCCGATGGGGATGTAAACGGCGATGAGCACGACGGTCATCGCGATAATCGGCCCGCCAAGCTCGCGCGCGGCCAGAACCGAGGCGTCGAGGGGGGATTTTCCTTCTTCCATGTGCCGGTTGACGTTTTCGACAACGATGATGGCGTCGTCCACCACAAGACCGATGGCCAGCACGAGTGCAAGGAGCGTCAGAAGGTTTATCGAAAAGCCCATCGCCAGCATGAAGATGAACGCGCCGATGAGCGACAGCGGAATGGCGATAATCGGAATCAAGACCGAGCGCGGCGACCCCAAAAACATGAAAACGACGAGCGCCACGATGAGGACGGCTTCGATGAGCGAGTTTTCGACTTCGTCGATCGAGCTTGTCACAAATTTGCTGGAGTCGTACGCGACGTTGACTTTCATCCCCTGCGGCAATTGCGCGCTGATTTCGGGAATTTGGGCCCGGACGCCGTCGAGAACGTCCAGCAGATTCGCGGCGGGCGCGACCTGAATGCCGATGAAGACGCCGCTCGTCCCGTTGACAGCCACCTGCATTTCATAATTGTCGGAACCCAGCGTGACGTTGGCCACGTCCTTGAGGCGAACGAGCGCGCCGCCTTTTTGCTTGATGATGAGGTTGCGGAATTCGTCGAGCGAATGGATATCCGTCGCGGCGTTCAGGCTGACTTGCACCATCTGGCCCTTGGTATTGCCGAGGCCGGAAATATAGTTGTTCGCCGCCAGAGCCGCGCTGACGTCCGTCGCCGTCAGGTCGTAGGCCGCGAGCTTTTGGGGATCCAGCCACGCCCGCATCGCGAAGTTCTGCCCGCCCAGAATTTCGGCCGTCTGCACGCCTTCCACCGCCTGTAATTTCGGCTGAACGACGCGGGTGAGGTAATCCGTGATGCTGTTGCGGTCCAGAACGTCGCTGCTGAACGCCAGAAACATGGCGTCGATAGTCTGGCCGATTTCGATATTGAGAACGGGCTCTTGCGCTTCTTTGGGCAGTTGGTTGCGCACCGACGTGATTTTGGAGCTGACTTCCGTCAACGCTTTGTTGGAGTCGTAGTTGAGGCGCAGATTGACTGTTATCGTGCTGCTTCCGTTCGCGCTGGTGGACGTCATGTAATCGATGCCGTTCGCCTGCGCGATAGCGTTTTCGAGCGGGGTCGTGATGAAACCCGCCATCGTGTTCGCGTCCGCTCCGTAGTAGGTCGTCATGACCTTGATGACCGCGTTTTGCGTCCGCGGATATTGCAGAATCGGAAGCGTAAAGAGCGCCTTAAGCCCGATGACGAGAATCATCAGGCTGACGACTGTGGCCAAGACCGGGCGGCGGATAAAGATGTCGGTGAAATTCATGATGATGCGGAGCTGTTCTATTTATCTTCCGGTTTCGGATTTTCGTCGTTCTTGGGCTGAATTTCGTTGTTGACGATCAGCGGCGTGCCGTTTCTCAGCTTCAACTGGCCGCTTGATACGACTTCTTCGCCTTCCTTGACGCCGGAGACAACAGCCACCTGATCGCCGCGCGTCGGCCCGAGCTTGACGAACGTCTGTATGGCGACAAGTTCGCCTTTGTCGTTCTTCGAGGCGACGTAGACCGTATTGCCGTAGGGGTTAAAGGTCACAACCGTTTGCGGCAACGTGATTTGCTTGAGGGGTTCGCCCGTGATGACGGTGATGCGCGCGAACATGCCCGGCAAAAGTTTGTGGTCGGGGTTTTTGAATTGCGCGCGCATCTGGACGTTGCGGGTCGATTCATCGACCTTGGCGTTGACGGCAGCGATTTCGCCTTCAAACGCGTCGTTCGGCAACGCGTCGGCGCGGGCCGTGACCTTTTGGCCGACGCCGATCTTCGGCATGTCTTGTTCCGGCACGTTGAAATCGACGTAAATCGGATCGAGCTGTTGCAAGGTGACGATGTTCGTTCCGGCGTTGAGGTATTGCCCGAGATCGACCTGACGGATGCCCAGATGCCCTTTGAACGGGGCTTTGATCGTGCGCTTGTCGGCGATCGCCTTCTGCGCGTCGGCTTGCGCCCTGGCGCTTTCGTAAGCCGCTTTGTCGGCATCGGCTTGCGCCTGGCTGACGGCCTGTCCCTTGAGCTGCTTAAGGTCGCGTTCATAGGTCGTTTTGGCAAGAGCCGCCGCCGCTTCGAGCGCGTGAAGCTGCGCTATCGCATCAGCATCGCGCAGGCGAACCAAAGACGCGCCCGCTTCGACATCGGCTCCGGAATCAAACAATAGTTCTTCGACGATGCCGGAAACTTCGGACGACAAATCCGCGCCGTTGATCGCGCGCAAAGAGCCGACGGCGGTCACTTCCTGCTGCCAGTCCTTAATTTCGGCCTTTATCGTCGATACCGTTTGCGCGGGAGCGGCCATGGACGACAGGGCCTTTTTGGCTCCCATCGCCATCATGTATTTAAAGCCGATCATCCCGCCCACAATGACGATCACGGCGACAAGCATCAGTATCATTCTCTTAATCATTGAGGTTCTTCCCCGTAATAAGGCTTCACTATATTTTCGCTTTCGACGGCGGTTTTCACGCCGCGATTCCACCAGCCGCCGCCAAGCGCCGTAAAGAGCGCCGCCGTGTCCGCGTAACGTTGGGCCTGAGCCTGAATGGCCCCTGCCCTTGCCTGATCCGCCGCCTGCCGCGCGGCAAGAAGCTCGGCGATGCCGACGGCTCCGGCGTCAAACTGCGCCTGAACCAAAGCCAGATTGTCGGACGCCGCTTTTTCGGCGTCGCGCCTTGCATTGAGGCTTTCGGCGTCCGAATGCAGCGCGTGCAACGTGTCGGCAACGTTCTGGAAGGCCGCAAGAACCGTCTTGCGGTACTGCGCCGCCGCCACATCGTAGGCGTCGCGCGCGGCTTGTTCTTTATTCGCCAAGGCTCCTGCGTCAAATATCGTTTCCGCGGCCGTCGCGCCGAAGCTCCAGAGGCCGTAGCCCGGGGTCATGAGCTTGCTGAACGTCTTGGCCATCGTTCCCGCGTTCGCCGAAAGCGTGATGTTGGGCAAGCGCGCGGCTTCGGCGACGCCTATCGCGGCGCTGGCGGCATGGAGATTTTCTTCGGCCGCACGAACGTCCGGACGCTGCGCCACGAGTCTGGACGGCAGAGAGAGGGGAATCTGTCCCGGCAAGGTGACGTCCGACAGGTTGAATTCCGCCGCCGGTTGCTTTTCGGGCATCTGCCCGATTAAGGCCGACAAGGCATGGCGCGCGACCGCCAGTTGGTGTTCAAGCGGCGGCAGGTTGGCCTTAACGCTTGCCAAGGCCGATTTTTGCGCGGCAACGACGCCTTTGGCCACGGCGCCCGAGGCAAAGCGGAGGTTATATATCTCGAGCACTTTTTCCTGAGCCGCGATGATTTCGCGCGCGGCCTTGATTTGTTCGCGCAGGTTCGCTTCGGAAATCGCCAGCGTCACGACGTTCGACGTCAGGGAAAGGTAGGCGGCTTCTTTCTGAAAACGCGCGGCGTCAGCCTGAGCCTGCAACGCTTCGACCGTGCGGCGCGTGCCGCCCCATAAATCGAGATCGTACGAAACGGCGACCGAAGCGGTATGCAACGTGTAAAGGGATTGCGTTCCGTTGCCCGCTTTTGACGTTTGCTGGCGGGCAGACGAAACCGATCCGCCCACCGTCGGGAAAAACGCCGCGCCGCCCGCCGAAAGATTGTCTTCGGCGACTTTGAGGGCCGCTTCGGCGGAGGCGAGGTCGGGATTGTCGCGGATGGCTTGTTCGACAAGCCTGTTCAAATTGTCGGAATGGAAAAGAGCCCACCATTCCGCCGGAATATCTTCGCCATGGACGATGCTTTGCGCGCCGTCGGCGGTCGCGTAGGACGTCGCCCCGTAATCATACGCCGATACGTCCGGCGCGGCCGGCGATTCAAAATCAGGCCCCACCGCGCAGCCCGCAAAAAGCAGGGCCGCGGCCAACGTCGAGGCATGAGCAAGGTAAGGATTACGGCGCATAGGTTAACTTCATTGCATGAATAAAGGCGCTTTACAAGAAAGCCGTGGAGCTTTATACATTCAACGGTGTATGTATGTAAAGAAAGAAGAATCCAAGAGACTCAATGGCTAGGCGGACGAAGGAAGAGGCGGAGAAGACCCGCGAGCGCATTATCGACGCCGCGGAAAAGGTTTTCTATGCCCGCGGCGTGACGCGGTCGTCGCTGGAGGACGTCGCCATTGCGGCGGGAGTCACACGCGGCGCCGTCTATTGGCACTTTAAGAACAAGATCGAGCTTTTTCATGCGCTGGCCCAACGCGTTTTTTTGCCGCACGAGGACATGCTGGAAAAACTGGTCGCGCAGCCGTCGCCGACACCCCTGCTTGATTTGAAAAACGCCTGCATCCACGCGTTGAAAATGATGTCCAAAGACAAAAGACGGCGCGAGGGCGTGACCATTTTGCTGTTGCGCTGCGAGTACGTCGAGGAAATGCTCGATATCATGAAACGCCAGAATTCCAGTAAAAACCGAATTCTTGCCTTGTCCGAAAAGCTTTTTTTACACGCCCACGACCTGAAAATGCTTGCACCCGGATGGACGCCGCGCCAAGCTGCGGTGGCGATGGAGGCCTTGATCGTCGGGTTGATCCTCGGCTGGCTGGAACAGCCGAAGAAGATCAATCTTGTCACCCTCGGGGTTTCCTGCGTCGAAGCGTTCTTCAATTCCTTGCAAGCTCCCGTCAATGGCTCTTCAAAAGATTGAGTTTTTTCCTCCCGTCATCGCCCACCGCGGCGCGCCGATGCGCGCGCCCGAAAACACCATCGAATCCTTCGTTTCCGCCCGCGACGCCGGCGCGCGGTGGATCGAGACAGACGTTACGCTGACGTCGGACGGCGTTCCCGTTTTGCTGCACGACGAGACGCTGGACAGGACGACGAACGGCCACGGGCCGATTTCGGAAATGAGCTGGGAGAAAATCCAGCAACTGGACGCCGGAAGCTGGTTTTCTCCTTCGTTCAAGGGAACGCGCGTGACGTCGCTTGCGGAGCTGGTCGCTTTTTGCACGGCTTCGCGCATGCGGCTCGTTCTGGAACTGAAGCCAAGCCCCGGACGCACGCAGGCCACCGTGATGGTCACTTTGATGGAGGCGTCGAAGCTGTGGCCCGAAAACGCTTTGCCGCCCATGCTTGGGAGCTTCGACCTCGACGCGCTTATGATCGCCGCGCAACTGCGCCCCGACTGGCCGCGCGGGCTTTTTTTGGAAAAGTGGAGGGACGATTGGATCGAGGCCGCTTTTCTGGCGCAGGCCTCCAACGTCACCATGCGCGACGACATGCTGACGCCCGAAAGGCTTGAGACGGTAAGGGAGGCGCCTTTTCCCCTTCTGGCCTATACCATCAACGACAAGGCGCGGATGAAAGAGCTGCTTAAAAGCGGCATCAAAGCCGTTTATACCGACGACGCCGCCACGCTTTTAAATAGTTAGGGCGTTTTTCTTAATCATCACCCCCATCCCGACCTTCCCCCATCAAGGGGGAAGGGGAATAATATGGCGTCGCTTACCCCTTGATAACAACAGGGGTGTTCTGCTATTGGCTTGCCCCTACCTCTCTTACAGGGCTTGCGGCCGTGGCGAAATTGGTAGACGCGCCAGCTTGAGGTGCTGGTGGGAGAAATCTCTTGGAAGTTCAAATCTTCTCGGCCGCACCATCTTTAAATAAACAATAAGTTATTCATACCGATGGATCCCCGCCTTCCGCCTACGCCAAGGCTTCGGCGGACAAGTCGCGGGGACGCAAGATTTTCTATGCCGAAGACGGCATGAAAATCTAAGCGGTTCGAGTCTTCTCGGCCGCACCATCCTGCTTCGCTTAAGCTACGCAGGACAAGCCCGCAGGGCGAAGCAGGGCTCGTATTATAGCCTCAAAAACCCTAACCCGTTCAGAATCCCTGTTTTTCCTGTTTTCTTGACAGAAGCGGAAACTTGTCCTTATGTACGGGACCCGTTTTTGAATAAACGGAAGGCCGCTTTTTCCCGATACTAAGGGCGGCGAGTCCCTGATGCCGGCATCCGGCTCAGGTCCGTCCGGTAGCGATTGCGCCGGACATCGAACTTACGTCAAGTCCACTTTCAACTTTTTAGCGAGTATGTCTTATGAAACTGTCTGTTAAGGGCAAACAAATCGATGTTGGCGACGCTTTGCGCGAGCATGTGAGGTTCCATTTAGAGGAGGTTATCGGCAAGTATTTCGGCGACGCTTTCGAGGCGAACGTGACCTTTTCGCGCGACGCCAACCTGTTTTGCGCCGACATTATGGTGCACGGAGCCCACGGCCCCACCATTCAGGGCACCGCCGAATCCACCGAGCCCTACCCCGCTTTTGACGCCGCCGTCGCGAAGCTTTCGGGACGCCTGCGCCGCCATAAGACCAAGCTGACGCAACACCATCATGAAGTTCACCGCGAGAAGATCGAGTCCATGCTCGCGAGCTCGTTCGTCCTGCACGGCGACGCGAAGGGCGGCGAAGAAGAAGTCGGCGATAATCCCGCCGTCATCGCCGAGATGACCACGCCCGTCGAAACGCTGACGGTCGGCGAGGCCGTGATGCGGCTCGATCTGGGCGATTTGCCTGCCTTGCTTTTCCGCAATCGTGGCCACGGCGGGTACAATATGATTTACCGTCGTGCGGACGGGAATATCGGATGGGTCGATCCCGCCGAGACCGCCAAAGTTCCGCGAAAAGCCTGAGGCAACATCGGTTTTATAATGGCACAGAAGCTCACCATGCGCGATCTTATCACTCCCCAGACGATTGACGCTTCTTTGGCCGCCGACAGCAAAAAAGACGTGCTGCAAAACCTTGCGGCCGCGTCGGCCATGCTTCTGGGCAACGACAGGTTCGCCGTTTTCGACGTGTTGTGGGAGCGCGAGAGGCTTGGAACGACGGGCGTGGGACACGGCATCGCCATTCCCCATGCGCGCGTCGCCGGACTTAAAAAGGTATTCGGGTTTTTCGCGAGGCTGAAGAATCCCGTGAGCTTCGAATCCGTGGATGAGAAGCCCGTGGACCTTGTTTTTCTGCTTCTGTCGCCCGAAGACGCGGGCGCCGACCATTTGCAGGCTTTGGCGACCGCTTCGCGCCAGTTGCGCGACCCCGTCCTATGCGAAATGCTGCGCAAGGCGAAAGACGCCGCGGCAATCTATCGCATCCTGACGCAGGCCGAGACCGCGCAGGCGGCTTAGTCTAAAACGAAATTGCCGTAGCTGGCCTTGGACGGTTGCGAATTTAACTCTAACATTTTCTTATTGGCGCGGGCGCGTTCAGGGTGATCGGGCGAGTAGTTTTGCAGCACTTGATCCAGCGTCAGTCCACCGTGTCTTTGCAGGAGCGCGTTCACGTTTTTAATTTGCGGGGCAGCCGCAGGGCCTGTCGCAATGCCGAAGTTGTTGGTCACGTTAGGGGCATTGATCTGCGTCGCCGAGACGGTCGCCATTTCGGTTTTGCCGCCGATCGTCCACATGTAACTGGCCGAGGCAACGTTCTTTTCAAAAACTTTGTACAAGCTTTCGCCCAGAATGTAGATCACGGTGTTTTTTTCGTACTTCTTCAGCAGGGCGTTTTGCGATACGTCGACTTCGACGCCCGGATTGCCGACTTGTTCGCGGTTTGCGCTCTTGGCAAAAATGGCCAGGCGCACGCCCTTTTTGCGCAGAGCGTCCAACGACGTGACGCGCGCGAGAACCGTGGAGAGCTGGGCGGGGTCGTTCGCTTTTTCGGCAGGCATGAGGCCCGCAGGAAGCTTGGCGCCGGTTTTCAGCTTGAAAAGCCCGTCGGCTTTGTCCTGATAAACGTCGTCGGGATTGATCATAAGGGGGGTCAGCTTGGCCGTCGGCACGAAAAACACCATGGCCGCCTTGTCGGCCTGTGCCGCCGTTTTTTCGATATCATATTGGGTGCCAACAACTTCAATTCTTTTCTGCGGTTCGTCGAACGTCATAATGTTTTTCCTTTTTATACAAAATAAAATTTCCCGAGGAATGTACCGACCCAAGGTGAAAGTAA
>CAZQOE010000007.1:15795-19251 GCA_964594935.1 uncultured Rhodospirillaceae bacterium
TTAGCGGTATTTATGGTTAATGGCCGCGGTTTAAGCGGAAACGCCCGGAACAAAGGGCCGCCTGTACGGTTTTCTGAATAAGGTCGGGCGGTTGAGGTCGGGCGAGGCCATTTCCACAAGCGTCGGCAAGCCAAGGTTCATCAGCACGCCGTTAAGATTGTCCGTATAGAAATCGGCAGAGGGGCCAAATAATTTATCGGTTTTGGCCGACGAAAAAGGAACTTTGACGGGGTTATCGAATATTACCGCTTGCCGAGCAAGGTCGTGTTTGTCTTCCCAGACATAGCTGGCTGCGGGAATTCTTTCCTTTTTTCTCGCGTTATATTTGACCCAATCGTATTCGTTCTGGCTGATGGTGACGATGTGCAGTCTGTCCCTGAATCTTTCGATCAAGGCTCCTTGCGCGGGAACGACTTCGCCTTTTTTGCCGTCCATTCTTTCACGCCCTGCGTTCGGCGTGATGATGGTGACGGGGATGCCTGCTCTCATCATTTCTTCAAAGGACTTGGCGCGGGCGAGAATGGGGGCCAGTTGAACGGGGTCAAAGGCGATTTTTTCGGGAAGCAAGCCTTCGGGCATTCTTTCCCTCATACTCAAACGGCCATCGACATCGAAACAGAAGGCGTTCAACGTGTGAACGCCGCTGTCTTTGTTGAATGTAATGTTGGCGGAGCGAAAATAGAGTTGGGGCGGAAGGTTTTGCACAAAATACACGACCGCAGCGGACGTGTTGGGCGACTGGGCTACTTCATGTTCAATAGAGTATTGGGCGTCGGTCATGAATAATTCTCCTGATGTGCAATTTCCTTAATGTGCAGGAATGTACTTCCCTCCCAAAAAACAAAAAAGGGGAAAGTGTTTATGGTTAAGACCGCCTCCTGTGCAAACGCCGTCTTTACGGCGCGGCGTTATTTTGTTGCCGCTTTTTGAAAAGACCGACGGGCGGGCGCCCAAGCATGCGAACGGGGCGCATTTCCTTGCTTTTTTTGTCTTCTATCAGCTTCGGCGCCGTGTGGTATTTTTGCGTCAATGCCTTCTGCATTTCAATTTGGTTGGGCGTCATATATTTGCTCCTTATTAAATCGGCATGATCAATATAGCGTTGAAGATATATGCCGTTGATGAAACTAAAAAGAGGTTTTTTTGGTTAAGAGGCGCGGCGGATTTCTTCGAGCGGCCAGCGGGGACGCGCGCGGACGTCAAGATTGTCCGTCAATCCCAGACGGAATCTTTCAAGCCCCGCCCATGCCACCATGACACCGTTGTCGGTGCAGAGTTTTATCGGGGGTGCGGCAAACGTCACACCGTTTTCGCCTGCGATATCCGCAAGGCGCGCGCGCAAGGCTTCGTTTGCCGCGACGCCGCCCGCCGCCACGAACGCCGTCACCGATTGGCCTTCTTCCGCCAGCATCGCAAACGCATGGCGCGCGCGGTCGGCGACGCTTTCCGCGATCGTCGCCTGAAGACTGGCCGCCATGTCGGCGACGAGAGCGTCATTCAGCGTTTGTTTTTCGATGAGCGTCCGGACGGACGTTTTTAATCCCGAAAATGAGAAGTCGCACCCCGCCCTGCCCACCATGGGGCGCGGCAGGGAAAAGGCTTTCGGGTTTCCCAATTTTGCCGCTTGCTCGACAAGCGGGCCGCCCGGATATCCGAGGCCAAGCATCTTGGCGCATTTGTCGAAACATTCGCCCACCGCATCGTCGATTGTGCGGCCCAGCAGGCGATAGTCGCCGACGCCGCGTACGAGCAACAACTGGCAATGGCCGCCCGAAGCCAAGAGCAAAAGATAAGGAAAGTCGACGTTATGCGTAAGGCGCGCCGTGAGGGCGTGCGCCTCAAGATGATTGACGGAAATAAAGGGGATCTTGCGCACGGCGGAGATGGCTTTGCCCATCATCGAGCCGACCATGACGCCACCGATAAGCCCCGGCCCCGTTGTCGCGGCGATGGCCGTGATGTCGTCGAGGACGGCGTTGGCGCACTTGAGAGCCTGCGCAAGTACGTCGTCGATAACATCCAGATGCGCGCGCGCCGCGACTTCGGGTACGACGCCGCCGTACGGTTTGTGCGCCGCCAATTGCGAGGCAACGACATTCGCACGGATGTTGCGGTCGGCATCGACGATGCCGACGCCCGTATCGTCGCAGCTGGTTTCAAGGCCGAGGATGAGCATAGGGCTTTTATAGGTTGAAGAATAAAATATTCAAACAACTTATTGCCGCGAAGGACTTACGGAGCGGGAGCGGCTTGGGCGGGGTTCGCCGATGTGAAACTTGCAAATCTTATAGCTGGAATTGCCAAATATCTGTCGTCCATAAGAACGATTTCGGCGAACGCATCAAGCAGCGCGTCGACGTCTTCGTTTTTGATTGCGCGATTTGCTTTCTCGAAAAGAATTTCTTTTTTCGAGGCTGTCGCGAAATTTAATTCAGCGGCGGACTGTTTCATATTCACGTCCTTTCGCAAAAAAATTATGTCTTTAGAACAATAGGGTTATCCTACGCTCAAACGGCTGGTGCAGCAAGAAAGCCTTTTTTTGAAGGCATATTGAAGCCCTTGTTTATTTTTTGTTAGCACCTATCTCTTTGATGCGTTACCTTAAAGCCGAGGACATAGTTAATGCTTTCACGCAATCTTGAACGGTCTTTACACCGCGCGTTGGCCTTGGCCAATCAGCGCAGGCACGAGTACGCCACGCTCGAACATTTGCTTTTGGCGCTGATGGACGACGCCGACGCCGTCGCCGTGTTGCGCGCGTGCACCGTCGATTTGGAACAATTGCGCGGAGACCTTGTCAAACACATCGACACCGAACTGGCCGACCTTGTCCTCGATAACTACGAGGAAGACGCCAAGCCCACCGCCAGCTTTCAGCGCGTATTGCAACGCGCCGTCATTCACGTTCAATCCGCAGGACGCGAGGAAGTGACCGGCGCGAACGTTCTTGTGTCGCTGTTTTCCGAACGCGAGAGTCATGCGGTGTTTTTCCTGCAGCAGCAGAACATGTCGCGCTTCGACGCCGTCAATTACATTTCGCACGGCATCACCAAATCGGAAGGCGAAAACTCCGAAGCCATGGGCGACGAGGAAGAAGGCCCCGGCGGCGGCACACATAAAAAATCAAACGCGCTTGAAGCTTATTGCGTGAATTTGAACGCCAAAGCGCAGGCAGGCGATATCGACCCCCTGATTGGGCGCGCGGAAGAGATCGACCGCACGATACAAATTCTTTGCCGCAGGCAGAAAAACAATCCCCTTTACGTCGGCGAGCCCGGCGTCGGCAAAACGGCGCTGGCCGAAGGGCTTGCGTTGCGCATCGTGAAAAACGAAGTGCCCGAAGCCCTGCGCGAGGCTACCGTTTTTGCGCTCGATATGGGTTTGCTGATCGCGGGCACTCGGTATCGCGGCGATTTCGAGGAACGCGTGAAGGCCGTTTTGAAGGAACTGAAGGCC
>CAZQOE010000008.1:0-1091 GCA_964594935.1 uncultured Rhodospirillaceae bacterium
GTCTGCCGAATTTTTCGGAAAGCGGGCGTCCTGCATAAATGTCTCCGGTCAAAATAAATATAATCAATCCGTCGATGCTAACGCGGACAAAATGCTTTCAGAAAAGGTATTTATGGTTAACGGCGGCCTGTTTCGCAGGCAGGGAGTGCAAGTCCATAGACCATATTCATTAAGGCAAATCTTTTCCGCGAATGTATCGCCTTAAACGATCAATTGTAATTTCTGATAAACGGACGGTTCCTGTCGACAAGACGAGGGTCAGAAATACCACGGTTAAAAGATGCTGCCATGAAGAACCGGAGGACAGCTTGGTGACCAAATATACCGCGGGCAGATGGATCAGATAAATCGGATAAGAGAATTCTCCCAACAGACGATCATAGCGTTCGATCTTTTTCGTTTTCACTCTGCTTAGCAGCCAAACGACAAACAGCAGAAAAGTAAAAAGACATAAGGGGGCAAGAGTGTCCGGATTGTTTGACAGATTCGATATCGACTGGCCGCCGAAATTGGCAGGGTAGATTGCAGTTCTTAGAGAGGAAAAGATGAGGGACAAAACGACAAGAAAGCCCCAATGCATGCCTTTAATCTTTTGGCGCGCAAGCAATGCCGCGCTTGTGCCGAGGACAAAGTACGGGGCAAAACTGAAATAAAATGTGGCCGAGGCCATGGCATCGCTGAAATAAAAGAAGAAAACGTGGGCTATAAGCATGCCGGCAAGAAGCGCCCACAAGCACAGCATTTTGGCGTTATCGGCCTGCAGAAAAAGGCCCGCAAAAATGCAACAACCGGCTAAAAGGTAAAAAGCGAATTCAATTCGAACCGCCCAAATAATGCTTATGATGTCGATGCGGTCTTCTACCCCGAAGAGAAAGTCGGTGCACCTGACGGATGGAAAGATGGAAAAGAAATTGGCCAAAATATTCGACGGCTGCATCCAATTTCCCGCCAAAGGCGCATAAACGGGGCTGACATATATGAGCACAGCCAAAGCCAGAATTAGCGCTGCGGCATAAGCGGGGTATAGCCTTACCAGACGGTTTGCAAAGAAACTTACGGGGCGGCGGGCGTAGTAGGCCAGTATGGCTTCG
>CAZQOE010000008.1:1101-8550 GCA_964594935.1 uncultured Rhodospirillaceae bacterium
TGAAGCCTGATAGCATAAAGAAGAGAAAAACGGCAATCGGTTTGATTTTAAAGGTGGACAAAATCAAGGGACTTATCGGGGCAATATCGACGGTATGGGAAGCTAGAACCATAAGCGCCAGAAATGTCCGAAGCGCACCAAAAGGGCGATAACTAATTTCCATTCAGAAAAACAGCCCCCTGCGCGAGATAATTAAGGCAAGGCCGCGCTCACCTTGTTTGAAACTGGCGGAGACGGAGGGATTCAGAAAGGGTCATTAGGCCATTGATTATATTGAATAGCGTATGGCCAAAACCGATTTTTATGCCCCCACCTGTTTCCCCAAAAAGGACTTCTTGGAAATCGAGCGTTCGAATCCCTCAAACTCCTAAACCAGTCTCTCGCACTGCCTCTGAATCGAAAAAATTCTACTACAAATTTTTTCTTCAGTCTTCTGAAAAATGCTGAAAGGGTAGTTCAGCGTATATGAGAGATGTTCGCCGAGGAATTATAAGTTACCACAGCCAGCCTTACATTGCTTCTTGGCAGGGAGAATATCCGGATATCAGAAGCACGAGTTTTCTTTGCTGCGCGAATAACATGCTCATCGGATAAGCGAAAATTATTTGCCATATAGCCGTCAAAGGTTTCTGGCCGGAGATCAAAAGTTTGATCGCCTAGATTAAACCGCATGGGTTTTGTAATCGTTGCATGACGCGTTAATACGGCTTTTTCGGGATGCCAAGCATGATGAATTTGAAAGGCATCTGCATCGAAAGTACCTTCAGGAACCAATTCATTCTCAACCCGCTCAAATATAGATTTCTGATAAGCGTGAATGAGAGGATCGTCGTAAAATTGCTTGAGCTCCGCGCCATCCGCATTAATGCCATCGGCTGTGGCATAGGAGAAGATAAACGCGCCGCCTTTCTTCAGAGAGCGAGCGAAGAAAGAAAGGGTGTCTTCGATTATTTGCTGTGTATCTCCCTTGATGGCGTCTTCGGGAATGTTTGTAAACGTTAGACCTGACATGTAAACAACGCCGTGCTTCTCCAGCAGAGGAAGTTCCGAAAAGAAGTTACCTTCAAAGAAGTCCGGTTTTGGCATTCCCAGTTTTTTGACGTTGCTTGCAACGCTTTCAAATGCGGCGCGAGAGACATCAAGAATAGAGTATCTCATTTGCGGCTTATTCGCGACTAGGGCCGCCAATAGCGCGTGTGTTTTCATAAGAAACGAATTGAAACTTCCGGCTCCAACTTCGACAAAATGCGATGCTTCGGAGCATATGTTTCTTATGGTTTCGACATGGCTATAAATGAGCTCAACTTCAGCTAACGTAACACGGCTGCGATAGGTATCGTTTTTCGACAGCCATTGCGAATAAAACTCTCCCCCTTTGCCGACATAACCGTGCCGCGCGATATGACCGACACGCCAGCCGCCAAAAAAATCCTGCATGTCTTCAAGGAAGGATTGGTGGGCCGTATCGTCGACGGGCGCGACTAAAGGAGAAAGATTTCTCATTGCGCACCATCCGCCTTCGGCGGCATAGAGTGTTGCCAAATAAAATCAAATTGGGAACGGAAAGCGGCGGCCATAAGCGGCATAGAAATTCGGAGGATCTCAAGATTGTTGTTTTCAAATTTAATAAACGCCAACTTCTCGTTATAAAGATAGATGGGATGCGGAAAGAAAAATTCCTTGGGCATCCAACGATATTGTATGTAGGTGTTATTGCGGAAATAGGTATCTCCCTCCTTGAGGAGGACTCGGAATAAAATATTGTCTTTGATTTTTGCCATGCGTTCTCTGTGCATTTTGGCATTTTCTTCAGTATTGAATTGCGCAAACTTTCTCTCATCGACGCCAGATACGCGCAGTTCTCCGCCACCTTTGACTGTTTCGTAAACGTCCTCAAAAAAATTTGCCAAAGCATCGACGCCAGTTAAGCGGTCAATCGTGCCATAGCGACGTTTAAGGCCCTCATCTGGAAGGAACTCGATACCTTCTTCATAAAGGGCGCGGGTAATGTTGTTGATTGTGCTTTCGCGAGGAGTGGTGTTGCCTCGCTCAATGTCCTCAACGCCCTTTCGGGTCAGATTGGACCGCTGGGCCAATTCTGTTGAAGATATTCCCAAAAGACTGCGAGCAGCTCTTATTTGTGCGCCTGTTATCATGCAAAGTTCCATAATGAGTAGTCATATATAACATAATGTTTTACTTTCATGAGTCAAGACAAATTACAAACTACCCAAAATAGGCAGTTTATTATTATAAATTGGCAAGAAAGGCTGTAAAATTGACAAAAGGACGCAATAAGTTGTCTTTTCTTCATATTATAACTTAACATTACGGGTAGTTATAGTACCCACTGTGTTGCAAAAGGGATATATTCGTGTATCCTATCAATATTGGTAGTCGTTAGCCGTTTTTTGAAGGAGCTTATTATTATGCCGGATTATCACAAATTTCTTATGCGACACGGCGAACACGGTGCCCAAGATTTGATCGAACGCTTAGAACGCTATGAAGGCATCAAGCATGCGGTTCATGCTTCTCTTGAGCAGCGCTGGATGATCGTCATGTTGGCCACGGCTCCTTTGTTGTCGATGGCGGCTTAAGGACTCCTAATGCCCTCGTACTATCCCATCAGCCCCACCCAATCCAAAGCGGCAAGAACGTATCTGAGCTGGTCGCAAGAAGTATTGGCAAAAGCGGCTGGTGTTGGCCGTTCGACTGTTTGCAGTTATGAAGACGGGCTTGGAGTTCGCCCCGACTCTGTTGAAAGAATTCGTGAAGCTTTCGAAAAGCAAGGAATTGAATTTACGGATGGCGACGGTGTCAGACGCCGCGATCTGAGTGGCGTTATGCATCGCAGCCATGACGTTTTTTATAACGACCTTCTGGAAACAGTTAAGCAGCAGGGCGGGGAGATATTCTGCATCGTCAAAAATCTGGATGTTTTGATGAACGTTTGCGGAGATTCCGACATCGAGAGCTTGGAACGCCTGAATATCCTTTCGAGAAAAGCAACCATTCGCTGCCTGTTCTCTGATGCCCAAGTTCCTGCGTTTAACATTCCTTCCGTTCAGATACGGAAAATGACAAATCGCGTTATCAGCCCATATTCCTATTTTGGATATGGCAACAAATACGCCCATGCCGTTCAGGAAGGCCAAACAAAATACATTTATGCCGTCTTTAATTTGATTATTACGGCGCGCGAGTATCGCAGGGAATTTACGGCGGCGTGGAATGATGCCGTCGAATTACAACCCTCAATCTCCCAGCAAGAGCGCCGCGTTTTTTTCCGTTCAGCGTTCTAATTCAAATAACACTTGCCAAATAAGCAGCGTAATTTTGCCTGAGTTATTCAGGCAAAAAGGCTGACTCATATCTTTTGTCTGAATTTTGTCGCCGTTTCCAAACAGCTTGCCTGAATGCCTTAATTGTTTTCATCGCTTCCGGCTGCGACACTAAACCTATTGATTTAGCAATATTTATAGGGGTTTTTATGTCGCCAGCGGATCGCCAACTCTTATTTACGGCACTCGGCTTTCTCGCCGTAATCGTCCGCGATGATGTGCCCCACGACCGGCAGGCCATGCGTGCGCTTGCGATTGCCGATCTTATCGAAGCCTTCTGCCGCGCTACGCTTCCTGAACATTTTAAAGAAGAAGATTTAAAGGAGGCGTCATGCTTGTGATCGACCTCGTATCGGAAAATCCTGAAAATAAATTCGCACCTTATCAGCGCATGGCAAATGCCATTATTGATTTGACCAATAAAAACGGCGAGTGCTTACCGCAGGATTTACTGCCGTTCGGATATTCAAAAGAAGAAATCGATGAACGCTGGCACATGGCAAAAGCCATGGCGAATGTTGAATTGAAACTCGCCGAGCGTTCATTTCTGCCGAAGTTTTGGCGGAGGGCGCACTATGCCTAAATCCGCAAAAGACAAAAAGAAGGAATCGACGGAGATTCCCGTTGGAAAAAGCCTTTGCAAAAACGTTGGTACGAGCCACGTCAGCACCCACTTCGGCGAATTGCTTCAAGGACAATTTATTTTTGGCGGATGCGTCCATCGAGGGCTGATTACGCTTCCTTGTCCCGTATATTATTCGAACGCGAAATTTGAGCCGATCTTTGGCGCTTCTATTTCGGTAAAGCCGCCCAAACGCGAGAAAGCCTTAAAGGCCGTCTTGCTTGCGTTAAAACACATTGGCCGCCCGGATTGGGGTGGATCGCTACAGCTTGAGTCAAATATCCCCCAATCCATTGGTGGGGGGTCAAGTAGCGGAGACGTTGTTGCCGCCATTCGTGCCGTTGCGGCAGCTTTTAAAACCCATATTTCAGACGAAGAAATTGCTCTTCTTGCCGTCGCCGCCGAGACGGCTTCCGACAGCACCATGTTTGAAGACGGCAATGCCGTTCTTTTTGCACAAAGAGAGGGCGTCCTGCTTGAGACCTTCGGAGTGTTGCCTGAACTGGAAGCCGTTGGAATTACGGATGGCAATAAAGTCGATACGCTTTCTTATCCCCCGGCTGTCTATAACGACGATGAAATCAGAATGTTCATGGGACTTCTCGAAGAGTTCCGCAAAGCCATCGTTAATAACGACGCCGAAGGTATTGCAAACGTTGCCACGCAAAGTTCGATCATCAATCAGAAATTTCTTCCCAAACCTAATTTTGACGAACTGCTCGGTCTGGCTGAAGTCGTCGGCGCTGTTGGTGTATCCGTTAGCCATTCCGGCTCCGCGCTGACGTTTCTTTTCGACGGCGCGGAGGATAAGACCCCCGACAAGATAGCCGATCTTACAGATCGGCTTCTTTTTATGAACAAGACGGACGTTTTGAAATTCCGGCCAAGCGGATTTGAGCGGGACGATGACGAGAAAGAGATTTTATATGCCGTCTCAAAGTAAAAATAGATCCATCCTTCAGTTTGACGAACTGATGTCGCATTATCAAGGCGTTCCCATTCTTGATTTCAAGCCTACGAAAGAACGCGGAGAGGTTGTCGCCATTATGGGCGGCTCTCATTTAGACGGCAGCTTCAAAAACCTTTTGGGGGCAGGCGTCATGAAGCTTGCTGAAGAGACAGGGGTATTGAAAAAGGGCCAACCGACCATTGAATCAAGCTCAGGATCGATGGGCGAAGGATTAGCTGTTGGCGGTCTGATGCTCGGCCATGATGTGACAATCGTTTCCGATGGAGAATTGCCGGAATGGACAAGAACACGCATCAGGGCATTAGGCTCAAAACTTATTATTGTTTCCAAACCAGACCCAAAAACAGGCTGGCAAGGCGCGCGCGAATACAAAGTTTTGGAAATTATGAAAGAAAACCCGAACCTTTACTGGTTTGACCAAAACAATAACCCGCTTATTCCAGAAACGTTTACGCGCTGGCTCGTTCCTATGCTTGCGAAAAAGATCAATCCGCTTGATTTCAAGGCAGCCGCATTTTGCGTCGGAAGCGGTGGACATTTTTCGGCGCTTTCGAAGTGGCTAAAATCAGTCAATCCAGAGATAAAGACGTTTGCCGTTGATCGCGTTGGCTCAATCACTTTTGGCGGCACGTCTGGCCCGTCAACTTTGAGGGGTTTCGGAAATCAAATCGCAATTCCCAAGGTTATCGCCGCCCACATGCACTTGGTGGACGGGATAGAAACTGTGGATGAGGGGCAATCTTATAGATCGTGCCGAAATCTCGGCAAATACGGATGTTTTGTAGGCGGTTCTTCCGGTGCGGCCTTTCTTGCCGCATCGCGCATTGCGGCACGTCTCGGCGGCCCCGTCTTGACCCTTTTCCCCGATAGGGGAGATATCTATAGTACGACAATATGGGATGACGAATGGATGCACAGCAAAGGCTTTATGAAAAAGGAGAGAGAAGATGGATATAAGCGCGCTTAAAATTGACGTGGCTCTTCCTCCTACGGAAAAGATTTTCAACGAAGACGCTTACGCAAAACAGGCCGATGCCAAGGTATTGTTCGTTCAAGGGCCATTTGTCGTAACGGATCGAACCGTTTTCTATGCCGAATCCGGCGGGCAAGCGAGCGATGCCGGAACCATGAACGGGGTTAAAGTAATTGATGCCGTCAAGAAAGGCGGTGAGCGTTTGGTTGTGAAGCGGGACGACGTGGATGTCCCCGCCGTCATGGTCAACACAACGATTATCCACGTGCTTGCTGAAGACGCGCCGTTTAAGGTCGGCGATACGGTTCATCTGGAAATCAATTGGCAGCGGCGTTATGAACTCATGCGCTATCATTCGGCATCGCACTTCCTCTACTACGCAGCGCATAAGGTTTACGACAAACCAAACGACGCGATTTTTACGAAAGGGTGCAGCATCGGCGATGACGGGGCTCGGTTCGACTTTTTCGGCGAGATAGACGGAGCACTTTTGCCTGAAGTTGAAAAAATCGCCAATGACCTTATTTGCTGTCCGGCCCCCATCGTGATGGAGGCTGAACCTTTGACAAAGGACATCCATTATTGGCGTTGCGGCGATATCTTCATTCCTTGCGGCGGAACGCATGTTAAATCGACAACGGAACTGGCTCCGATAAGGGTTAAGCGCACAAAGAAAGGGCAGAATACGACGAGGTTGTCTTGTGTGTTTGTGTCCTAAAATCTCTATCGATTGAAGGTTGTCCTGGTATTTCGCCAGCTTCGCGAATGTTTTGCGCAGTATACATATATGTTCGATTTGGCCCCCGTTTAATGGAAAACTTGCGCCGGTATCTATGAAAAGCGATACTGCAACAGATACAAACTGAAGAAGTTGGTTTTATGTACCCAGATTTAGTTCACGCGTTGCTTGTACCGCTTAGTATTTATGCGGTTGCCGTTCCTACGCCGGGCCCCGGTTTCGCCATGATTGCTAGAGCAAGCTTGGGATCGGGGCGCCGTGCCGGTATGGCGGCGGCTTTGGGAACAACCTTAGGCGCGGCAGCTTATGCTGCGGCTACCATTCTCGGCATCAGCGCGCTTATTACTGCGTTGCCTTGGCTTCTTACGGCCATTCAACTTGTTGGCGGAACATATCTTGTCTATTTGGGCGTACAGGCACTTCGCTCGGCGTTTTCTGGCGAGGCATATATCTCCGCTCCGGAAAGCACAGCTTGCTCGCTGCCAAGCTCAAACGATTTAATGAAAGTGTTTGCTAAAGCGCTGTTTGTCTGCCTTGGTAATCCAAAGGTTGCGGCCTTCTTTTTTGGCCTGTTTGCCACCTTGGCGGATGCGGCACATCTGATGTCGGCTCGAGTTTGTTTGCTGATTGGCGTAGTGATGATTGATTTTGTTTATCATCAGGTGCTTGCAAACGTTCTGGCGCTTGATGGCGCGCGTAGAACGATGCAGCGAATTGGCAGAAAATTGGATGCCGCAGTTGGAACTTTGCTGACGGTTTTTGGAACCAAGCTAATTACAGAGGCGATTAAGAGCCGGTGAT
>CAZQOE010000008.1:8560-12166 GCA_964594935.1 uncultured Rhodospirillaceae bacterium
AAAACTATATTAAATATATACTAGATATTGTTTTTCTTCATCTGCTCCCATTCCAAAAATTGCGTAAGTATGCTATGGAGCGATTATGCACCACAGATATTTTATATTTCGATAAGGGGGCATTATGCGAAATACTTATATTTTTACGAAGGGCGTTCATGCCGTTCGCGGCTTCCGAGCTGCGCATACGTGGCTGAAAAAGATGCTGAATATGCCGTCAGCAACGTCAATTAGCCCCGCCATTTGAAAATCTTCGATGTTGAGTTTGATCCTTCAGGATCGGTGAATAAGATAAAATAGGAAAATTCGAGAAGCTTCTTCTCTCTTTGTGCCCAAGGGCCTCTCACTTTGAAGTTTGAAATTTGGCGGACGTATCCCGTTCCTCCAGTTTCGTCTTATCGTGAGATTAGCCCATTACCCAGAACCTGCTTTTACATTTTTGCGCGATAGCTGGCGCAGGGCTGAGTATTACCAAGCGCATCTCGATTATGACTGCGTGTCGTGGGCGGGGGAATGGCTCTGGCGCAATCCGGATTTTCACACCGATTGGCATCGCGCGCCCTGTCGTGCGCGCTCAGGCGATTTGGGATCGGACAAGCGGCATGGTTGCACAGTCACATGTACTGAAAGATGCCCAATGGCGCGGTGGGGATTGCGGTGCTGTCAAATGAATGCCGGAAGCCCGGCATTTCTGTGGCTCTCTGAATTTAGTGCGCATGTGCTTACAATCGAAGTTGAGGTTACAGAAAGAACGGAAAATGCCGTCGATCTTCGCCAATGTTCTTTGCTTGAAACCGCGCTATGCGGAGCAGAACGAGAGCTACATCTTATGTTCAACGACGGCGGACGAACACTTCAAGTCGTTCTTCGGGGAACATCCAGCCTTGAAGGCCGTTTCTTGCCAAAATGCACATTGCTTGGGGCGCATGAATTTGACACCAAGCCTCTAACTTTGCGGCGTCTTTGCTTCTTATATAAGCGCGGGCGGCTTGCAAAATCCTTATATCCTGGTGAACGGCGCTCGCGGCGCTGGATCGACATGCTGCGGGCATATGACGGTTTTCTTTCCGGTGCACGGCATCGCGAGATTGGGGCCGTCCTCTTTGGCGAATGGGCGGCAAGCGACGGCTGGAACTCCGGCTATCGGACGCGCGTGCAACGGCTTATTCATTCGGCTCGAAAGATGGCTGAGGGCGGGTATTTAAGTCTTTTGCTTTAAGAACCCCGGCTTATCTGAATTCTCCTTACGTGTTGTTCTCTCTCATCGTGAGAAACCTGCGTGTAAGGAAAGAGCTTGTTATAAATATCATTAATTTCTGTCTCAGTTAGGTCGGTCTGAACCTGACTGCATTTTTGAGCAATGGTAGACGCCACGCGGGAGCGATGTACAACAATAACGTTCTCACTTTTCACCGTAACGTCCTTAAAGGTGCATGCGTCCGAAAAAACAATAACGGAGTGCATTGGCACGTCTTTTCCTATCAGACGCCTTAGGTATTTTATATGTGACGCATTTTGCATTATCGGATTGTAGAAATGCTCCTTGTGACAAGACCACCTGCCTCGCGGAAAGGACCGCTTCCACTCCGGAAGGGTTTGAGTCCAATTCTTTTGCGTTTCGTTGCCAAAAATCCAACCGCTAAAATTCTTGCTCTCAAAAACGAATAAACCTTTCGAGCATATCAGAAGCACGTCAACTTCGGTGGTTTCGTTATTTGCTTTTGGAACGTAAATGTTAAATAGAAATTTGCCACCTGCATCTTCAAAGTGCTGAAGGCACTTATAAGTCCAATATTCGCCATTTTTCCCTTGATCGTATTTGACGGCTGAATATGGAACCTTCGTTATTTGATAATATGCCGTCCCTTTGTATTGCTCGTTTCTATATAGGGAAAGACCAATCCAACCAATGACGACAATTATGATTAGGGTTTCCATCGCGCGGTTTTCCTTTAACTCATTGTGGAACGTTACCGCTCACCGCTTTTTGCGTAAAGAACAAATCAAATTTTCTATATAAACCGCAAACTGCGCACCACATTTGAGGCACGAAAGGCATTTTTTCTAACATTCAATCCTCTCCGTCGCCGCCCAAGGCCTCGAATTGATGCGGACTTTGGAGTCCACCCCGCGCTCTTCGGGATAAAGCTGCGCCGCGCTTAGGGTTTCCCCGACTTTCCTTCGCTTCGCTCCGTGCAAGTCGGGTGATCCCCCTCCCTGAGCGCGTCCCTCCGCGCGCGAGGCCCCGTCCTCCTTTCCAGCCGCATCGAGGCCGCATCGGGCGGCTTCAAAACGGAAAGGAAAACATCATGTCTTCGGAAAAAGACGATCTTTACACGCGCATCACGGATCGCATCGTTGCGGAACTCGAAAAAGGCGTCCGCCCTTGGCTCCAGCCATGGAACGCCGAACACGCCGCCGGGCGCATCACGCGGCCCTTGCGCCATAACGGCCAACCGTATCGCGGAATCAACGTGATAATGCTGTGGATGGAGGCTGTGTCTCATAACTTCTCTTGCCCCATCTGGATGACCTACAAGCAGGCGCAGGAACTTGGCGCGCAGGTTCGCAAGGGCGAGAAAGGCAGCCCCGTTGTTTTCGCCGACCGCATTCATCGCACGGAAACGAACGACAACGGCGAAGAGACCGAGCGTGAAATTTCGTTCCTCAAGGGCTACACGGTTTTCAACTGTGAACAGATCGATGGACTTCCGGCGCACTTTACCTCTCCGGCCAAGCCCGTTCTCGATCCCGTTAAACGCGTCGAAAACGCAGAGAGCTTCTTCTCCGGCATCAAGGCTGATATCCGCTACGGCGGCAATCGGGCTTATTACTCGATCCACGAGGATTATATCCAAATGCCTCCGTTCGAGACGTTCCAGGACGCCGAAAGCTTCTATGCGACGTTGGCGCACGAGACAACGCACTGGACTCGCCATGAAATCCGCCTTAACCGCGAATTCGGACGCAAACGCTGGGGCGACGAAGGCTATGCCGCCGAGGAACTCGTTGCCGAACTCGGTAGCGCTTTCCTTTCAGCCGACCTCGGCCTCACGGCTGAGCCTCGCGGCGATCATGCAAGCTATGTCGCGGACTGGCTCAAGGTGCTGAAGAACGACAAGCGCGCCATCTTTACCGCATCTGCCCATGCGGAACGCGCATGCGAATTCTTGCACGGGCTGCAACCCGAAGCCATCCGGGAGGAGGCCGCGTAAGCGGCTTTCTATCCATGGCGCGGCATCGTGAGATCGGCGAGGTCGTCTTCGGCGAATGGGCTAGATGAAATGCTCGGTGGGGGCCGATCACCGCAATGACTCGAGATCAAGTTCATAGGCGTAGTCAAAGGCTTTGCTGCCATCAGGCCATTTGATTAATTCTTTGCCTATGAATTTAAAACCAAAAGCCTGATTGGCACGGCGGGAAGCCTCGTTATCTTCTCTGTGTGAAGTTACAAGCCGTTTGAAAGGAGTGTGGTTTATGGCCCAGTTTATACGGGCTTCATAGAGTAGTTTGGATAGATGCCGGCCGCGGTATTTGGCATCAATGTAATCCATAGCCATAAGACCGCTTTGGCCACTAGGATCGTTAAGCCATGTGAATATAGCC
>CAZQOE010000008.1:12176-18355 GCA_964594935.1 uncultured Rhodospirillaceae bacterium
AAATGCACTTTCCATTTCCATCAAGCATTTCTCTCCAGCCGGATTCGGAAATTTTAATTGCTTCCTCATACGAACGCAAAAAGACACCGGGGTGAGCCTTTAATGCTGTCAGTCGAACAGTACGAAATGTTTGCCAGTCATCCGATGTTAGCGCTTTGACTGAAATTTCATTATTTTTCATGTGTCATCTCAAGGAGTGTTTGTGTTTTGCTTATTCTCTGACCATATCTCATCTGGTGGTCCAGATGTTTAATGCAAAAAGTTATGCCTCGGTGAGGATCACTTCAAGGGGGATCATTAGTGCTTCTTTGCCAGAGCCGTCGCTAGATCCTTCTCTATGGCTTTCATAACAACTCTTGGTGCAGGACTTCCATCTCGTTCTCGATACGGGCCAATCTTTATGTAGCCCGTCACAAGAAAACCGAGGTTGAGTAAAATTTTTTGGCTCGCGATCTTTCTAGGGTGAACCGTTGCGCTCAATGTTTTCAAGCCGTCATTCACAACGGCGCTTTGAACGACGTCGAATACAGCCGCCATCCCTATTCTTTTTCCTTGATAATCATTGTGAAGGAAATAATTGAGGTCAGCCTCGCCTGTTTTCTTGTCAAAGCCATCCAAGTAAACGCACCCTATCAATTGGCCTGTTTCTGTCCTTATGGCTTTATACTGATCCTCGGATTGTCCGGCTTTTACCATTTTGACGCGTGAGACGTATTCATCCGCCGTAGCTTCATCTGATTGGCCGTTTCTGTACCAATAGGGGTAATCCGTGCCACTTTTTATAATATCAAGCAGCCCATCACGATCAGTGGGTTTAAGATCGTCAATGTAAAAACCTTTAATCATGTACCCTCCAGATAAACAGGAAAAACGTTAGCACGATAGGAATATGCCTAACAAATACTTCCGCGAGACAATCCACCTTTGCTGGTCTTTCGCCTGTCGATGTATTGGTCCCTGTGAGTTTTGAGCGGATTGGCTATGCTGCCGTATTCCTAAACGATATTCCGATAATCGTCCGCCGATCATTCCTTTCGAGGCGAGACCGTTCATATCATTTAGCCTCGATTTGTGGCGAACCTATGCGCCACTCCGCCTGGTGCGGATAAAGTCTCCGACCGCGTTTCCCCGCTCGCTTCCGCGCTTCGCTTGTGCAGCTCCGCGCCCCTTCGGGGTGCGGGATAACGCGTCCGCACTCCGGCAAAGCCTCTGCGCATTTCAGGTCGCCATCGAGGCCGCATGAAGCGGTCTCTTAAACATCGAAAGGAACAGAAAATGGCGACACTCGGAACATTCTCCAAACAGGAAAACGGCACTTACTCCGGCTTCCTATCAACCCTTCTCGTCAGGACAAAGCTCGATATCAAGCCCATCCAGAAGACCAGCGAAAAGGCTCCCGACTTCCGCATCTTCGCAGGCGAAATCGAGGTCGGCGCAGCCTGGTCGGCGGTCAGCAAAGACAACATACCGTACCTCTCGGTCAAGATCGACGATCCGCTATTTCCAGCCGCGATCCTCTGCCGATTGGTCAAGTCCGACAAGGGATATTCCCTGGTCTGGTCCCGCTGACATCACGCGCTCCGGCCTTGTGCCGGAGCCGCTTCTTTCACTCCATTCACGGAGAATTATCATGAAGCTCTTCACCGAAGAACAGCACAAAAAACTTCTCGCCAACGGCGCAACGAACCGCGACCGCCAAGCAAAAGGCCTCAATGAACTCGACCTCATGCCGGTTGTTAAGCTCTTTACGCCGGACGGTGGCGCAACATGGCTTCTGACGGAGATAAATCCTGATGAGCCAGACATTGCTTTCGGGCTTTGCGACCTCGGAATGCAGTGTCCTGAACTCGGATATGTCTCGATCACCGAGCTTTCCGAAGTACGTGGACGTCTCGGCCTTCATATCGAGCGTGACCTGCATTTTTCAGCGTCGAAAACGCTCAGCGCCTACGCGGACGAGGCTCAGAAGAAAGGATGTATCGTCGCATAACTTCTCTTTGGGGGCCGCTCTGCGGCTCCCATTTATTTATGAGATTCTTTTCAGCCAATGCGTTTTGCCAAGAAATAGCGAGTATGCAAAGCTGCCGCCTTTTCAATAGTGCCAAAAATCTTATAGCCGATTTTTTCGTAGAAAGGCTTTGCTTGAAACGCGAAGGTATCGAGAAAAATACCCGTTTTTTTGTTTTCTTTTGCGTAAGCCTCGATTTCTTTCATCAGCTTTTTGCCAAGCCCTTTGCCTGACTCTTTCACCCACAGATGGCTGATATGAAGCCAGTCCCATTCAAAATTACCCTGAACGCCGCCAATGAGATTGCCTTCATCATCGTGGGCATAGAATCCAACGTACTTCCAATGCTCAAGCGGGCCATGCTTATCATTATAGGCGACTAAATTGCGGACAAGTTCTTTCCTGAAAGGATTATCTTCCCGATGTGCGGAGGTGATTTTCATATGATCCTCATTATCAATCCCAAATACAGAATACACCAAATCGGGAATTCAAGGCAGAAGCATTGATGAAGGGGGGGCTCGATTTTGGCACCCCCCTGTTTTCGAGCGTCCTCAACTGCGCTGGGGACTGCCATGTTTTGCTCATTCGCGTTGAATTCTGCCGAAAGGACAAAACAATGGAAAATGAAGCCATTAGAGCCTCAAAAGCCCGCCAGGGAAGCCCGTTTCTAACTACAAAAGAGGCTGCTCACTACCTTTGCCTCTCCCCACGAACTCTTGAAAAGATGCGCCTGACGGGCGACGGGCCGAACTTCCGCAAGCATGGCCGTTACGTCCGTTATCACATCAATGATCTTGATGTGTGGTCGGAAGGCCAGCGGCACAACTCGACCTCGGACGAAGGACAGCAATGATGAAAAGGCCGTCCGTTTTCATCTTCTCTGGTATTGTCACGGGCATCGCGCTTATCGGCTTTTCCGCCGCCGCGTGCCCGAAGCCAATGATCGTTTGGAACGCTTCGCTTAGCGTGCCAGTCGGCTTGTACCGCGTCGCTTCCGGTATTCCAAAGCTCGGCGATTTGGTGCTTGTTCGCACGCCGGATGCCGTCAAAACCTTAGCCAACGAGCGCCGTTATCTGCCCGCTAGTGTGCCCCTCGTTAAGCGCATCGCCGCCGTTTCCGGCGACGCTGTTTGCATTTCGAATTTGTCCGTTTTCATCAACGGAAAAAGGATCGTTCGCCAGCTCAATACCGACCGCGCGGGTCGGACTTTGCCACATTGGAAAGGATGCAGGAGGCTTGCGCGGGACGAATTTTTCCTTTTGGGGAACGCTCCAGATTCCTTCGACAGCCGATACTTCGGGCCTGTCAAAAAAACTCGCGTAATAGGAAGGCTCGTACCGTTATGGACAAGATAGCCGCCATAGCTTTGCTCTTCATTTTCTCTGTCGGAAGGGCCTTTGCCGCATCTCCTTTGGAGCCTTGGCAGCCTCATGTCTCCGAGGCGTCCGCGCGGTTTGGAATACCCGAAAATTGGGTCCGCGCAGTCATTCTGGCCGAGAGCTATGGCGATCCCAAAGCCGTCTCTTCCAAGGGCGCAATGGGACTGATGCAGCTTATGCCAGATACATGGAAGAACATGCGCGCCATGCACGATCTTGGGGCCGATCCGTTCGATCCGAAGGCCAACATTTTGGCTGGAACTGCCTATCTCAAGGCCGTGTACGACCGCTTTGGATATCCGGCTTTGTTCGCCGCTTACAACGTCGGAGAGGCCCGTTATGAAGACCATCTTCGCACCGGAAATTCTCTTCCTAGAGAGACCATCGCCTACGTCGCGGACGTTGAAAGACGGCTTGGCTCCGATCCTCGCAAACCAACGGAATTTGCCTCAGGAAGTTCGTTGTTCTTCCAGCTTTCAAGCGCCAATGGGGCGGCCTCGAAGAAGGCGAATGCTGTTTTCTATTTTGATGGTGGTCGCAGATGAGAGTCGGTCGTCGCAGTTCGGTTCAGGGGAGCCGCGTAAGGCAAGATAAAAGGAGCCTCCTGCGTCGGCTATCTCCTTGTCTGCACATCTTATTTTAGAAGTTTTTTGGAGGCTCGGAGGCTTGGTGTTTGTAACTCGTTGGTTTTGCTGTGCCGTTTAGGAGGCTGTTATGGATGAAGAAGAATTCGTGCCGCAGCTCGGAAAGATAGGCAGCCGAGGGCTGAGAATGCGTAAGCGGTACGCCAGTCAGGTGCTTGCCGCGATTAATAGGGCTGGCGGCAGGCATGTGCGCAAGGGCTTTACCGGAAAGCGTTTCGGAAGCGGCGGAACGGTGGGAGCTGTGCTTGCCAGCCGCGACCGTTTTGCCTTCTTTCGGGAGCGTCGTGTCATTGTCAAAGCTCGCGTCGTTAAGCTTGCCGGAAAAGGTATGAACGGAGCAAAAGCGCACTTGCGTTATGTTCAGCGCGAGGGCGTGACTCGTGAGGGCGAAAGGGGCCAACTTTACACCGCCGATAAGGATAGAACGGAAGGCAAGTCGTTTATCGAACGCTCAGAAGGCGACCGGCATCAGTTCCGCTTCATAGTCGCGCCGGAAGACGGCATTGAGTATAACGATCTTAAATCGTTTACGCGCCGCCTGATGGCTCAGATGGAAGAAGATCTCGGCACGCACCTCGATTGGGTTGCGGTTGATCACTATAACACCGGCCATCCGCACGTTCATATCTTGGTTCGGGGCAAAAACGACAAAGGCAAAGACCTTGTTATCGCGCCGTCCTATATCAGCGCGGGAATTCGTGAGCGCGCCGCAGAGCTTGTTCGGCTTGATCTTGGCCCGCGCACCGATGTTGAGATCGAAACACAATTGCGCGCCGAGATGACCGAAGAAAGCCTTACAAGCCTTGATAAGCAACTTTTGCGCATGAATGGTGGCGGTGAATTCGTGTCGCCATTGGGCAAAGATGCTTTCCGGCAAACTTTGTTGGCTGGTCGGTTGAAATATTTGGAACGCCTCGGTCTGGCTGAAGAGGTCAGGCCCGGACAATGGCGGCTAGAAGACGGCATAGAAGACACCCTGCGGCGCATGGGCGAGAGAGGTGACATCATCAAAACCATGCATCGGGAGATGACGGAAAAGAACATCGTTCGCAGTCCAGCCGATTACGTCATTCACGGCCAAACGGGGGAGAACCGGAAGCCTTTAACTGGACGCGTCGTAACGCGCGGTTTGTCCGATGAACTAAATGACAGACACTACCTGATTGTCGATGGCATGGATGGGCAAATCCACTACATCGACATTGGCCGAGGCGAGAACGTTGAGCCAACACCGGAAGGCAGCATAGTGCGCGTTGTCCCGAAGAGCTTGGAGCCGAGGCCGGTTGATCGAGCTGTTGTCGAAGTCGCGGCGGCCAACGGCGGGCGATATAACATCGACCTACACCTGAAACACGACCCCAGCGCCACAGAAGATTATGCCCAAACTCATGTCCGGCGCTTGGAAGCCATACGCAAAATTACGCAAGGCGTAACCCGCGAACCGGACGGGACTTGGATCATCGCTCCCGACCACCTTGATCGCGTTGTCGAGTATGAACGGGCACAGGCCAGAAAAGCGCCGGTCATTGTCAACAAACTATCGAGCCTTACCCTTGACCAGCAGGTAGGCACGGACGGAGCGACTTGGCTTGATCTCCAGCTTGTCTCGAATACGCCGGAATCAACACGCGACTCCGGTTTTGGGCGCGATATACGGGATGCCATGAAACGCCGCCAGCAATGGCTCATTGAGCAAGGGCTTGCCCAGAAAGAACAAGACCATATTACCTACCGTTCAAACATGCTTGCCGTCTTGCAGAAACGAGAGCTCACTCGCGTTGCTGGACAACTTTCCAAACAGCTTGGCCTTGGTTTTACGGAGACCCGTTCGGGCGACCTTGTCGAAGGCGTCTTACACAGCTCGGTTGAGCTTGCCAGCAGCAAATTCGCCGTGATCCAAAAGAGCCGCGAGTTTGCTCTCGTCCCGTGGCGTTCTGTCCTCGACCGCCACATCGGCAAACAGGTCTCCGGCATCATGCGCAGCGACGGAATCTCGTGGACTATCGGGAGGCAGAGAGGGATTGAAATTTGATAAAGGAATCTTTTGTATGGCTACCTTCTTTGTATGTCGCGTCGATGTTCCTTAATCTTTGACGTGCTCCCCATCTTCGGGGCGAATTGAACTAGAGTCTTTCGGTTAAAAT
>CAZQOE010000009.1:0-17796 GCA_964594935.1 uncultured Rhodospirillaceae bacterium
AAAAACTTTTCGCCCGAACACAGGCGGCGGCTTCGTTTTGTTGAAGAATTAAAAACAATCATGGGCGATCAAATAGATGTTTTTGGGCGGGGTTTTCGGGAAATTGGAGACAAAGCGGAAGTTTTGGATTCCTATCGTTATCACGTGGCGCTGGAAAATTGCGATTTTGCGGATTATTGGACGGAAAAAATCGCCGACCCGTTTCTTGCTCGCGCGTTTCCCTTCTACTGGGGGTGTCGCAATCTGGAAAAGTATTTCCCGTCCGAAAGTTTCATCCGGCTGGATATAGATAAACCAAAAGAAGCGGCGGAAATAATCTCTAAAGCCTTAGATGAAAATCTCTTTGAAGAGCGTCAGGAAGCATTGGAAAAAGCCCGCCAAAAAGCGCTCTATGAACACAATATTTTTGCGCTTCTTGAGCGAGAAATTGTTCGACTGCACGAGGAAAAAAAAGAAATTAAAGCGGAGGGTCGAACGCGACTGCGGATGAATATGCATACAAAAATCAGGGTCTTTCTTGCTCATTTTCCTCGTCTGTTTGCTTTGGCGCGGCGCGTACGCAGACTTCAGATAATGGGGAGGGATTGGCTTAATTTAAATATAAAGTTTTTAGCGAACAGGGGGCACATTCTTCTTAAATGTTTATTTAGCTACGAAACGGCTCTTTTTTATTGGAATTACGGGCGCTGGGTGCGCGATCAAGGGGATGATAGATTGCGCTTTGATTACGACCTCTGCGATCAAAGCATCGTTTTTGACGTTGGAGGATACGAAGGAAAATGGGCCCAGGCCATTCACTATAGATTCAATAGCCAGATATATATTTTTGAACCGGTCACTCGCTTTTATGAACATATCAAAGCGCAATTCAAGAACGTTCCAAGCGTAAACGTTTTCTGTTACGGCCTATCTAATCAGGATGAAAAACTTTCTATTTCAGTAGACGATGATGCTTCAAGTCTTTACACGGACGGAGCAGTGCACGAGACTGTCGCCATTCGTGACGTGTCCGATGTCATACAGGAACTTGGTGTGAAAAATATTGATCTCATGAAAATTAATATTGAGGGCGCTGAGTATTCTCTTATTGAGCGCTTGATTGAAACAGGAAACATAAACAAGGTTGACAATCTGCAGGTTCAATTTCACCTTTTTGTGCCTCATGCGCGACGGCGTTATGCCGCGTTAGCGCGGGATCTCAAAAAAACGCATGTTAAGACGTGGCGGTATCCCTTTGTTTGGGAAAACTGGAGTCGAAGAACGAATAATGCGGAAAAGCCCGTTGTCCAACGGCCCTCTGATACACCTAAAGTCGATGTTGTTATCCCTCTTTATAATAACGAGAAATACATCGTCGAAGCGATCAACTCTGTTCTTTCCCAAACTTTCCCTGTCCAGAAAATCATTGTTGTCGACGATGAATCGACGGACGGATCGGCTAATATCGTTGAAGCGGAATTTTCCGAAAACCCTAAAGTCGTCCTCGTGCGCGCAGCGCATGGTGGCGCAAGCGCGGCACGTAAAAAAGGTTTGGAAAGGGTTACGGGAGATTATGTTGCGTTTTTGGATAGCGACGATGTGTGGCTTCCATCAAAACTGGAAAAACAAATGGGGCTTTTTTTGCCGCTAAACCGGGTGTCGGCGTCGTTTATTGCAGTTATGGCAACATTGATGGCGACAGCGCCCCAATAAAAGAGGTCAAAATCATTTCTCCTAAAATGCGGGGAGATGTTTTTTCGCGGGTTCTGAAGGGCGGTGCCGTTTCGGGATCTGCTTCAGCCGTTGTCGCCAAGCGAGAATGGGCAAAACGCGTGGGAAAGTTTGATGAATCAATTGTTTTGGGAGAAGACGGGGATTATTGGCTTCGTCTTGCGCAGTACGCGCGATTTGATTACGTGGATGAGCCGCTAACCCTCATTCGCCGCCACTCAAAACAAACGCAGGCGCATGATGGATGGAGTTATCGTTTGCGCCAAAGTGCAGATCATGTTCGCATCACGTCAAAATGGGCAAAAGAAGCGAGAAACTATCCTGGGGTTCTGGCGCATATACGCCGCCGCATGCTCTTCCCTGCGTTTTCCCCGGATATGGCATTAGCCGAGCGGATAAAGTCGCCCGCCAAAATTGCCGAAGCGATATGGCCCATCGCCGATCCGAATCTTATGCGCGCGGTATGGGGAAATCGTTTCTTTATGATATATTTTAGCGGCCTTTTTATCGGCAGTTACATTATCAGCCGGATGATTTTGGGAAAAATTCGGGAAGCCAGAAGAAAAACAGCTGCCTTTTTTAACCGTGCCGAAGATACGTAAACCAGCCATGAATGAGCCCATCGTCAGCGTCGTCCTTCCTGTATACAACGGTGCGGACTACATACGTACGGCGATTGACAGCGTTTTGGCCCAGACCTTTGCCGATTTTGAGCTTATCGTTATCGATGACGGTTCAACGGACGCTACGGCTGAGATAGTCCAATCGATCGACGATAATAGGCTTCGGTTGATCCGGCAGAAAAACAAGGGTCTTGTCGGCGCACTTAATCACGGCATTTCGTTGGCACAGGGAAAATACATTGCGCGGCAAGACCACGATGATATTTCTCTGCCGAAGCGCTTTGAAAAACAAGTTGCCTATCTAGAATCTCATCCGGACTGCGCTTTACTTGGAACCCGTTCCACAATTTGGGTTAAAGACAGGCCGACTGAGCGCGGGCATACGCACCCGGTCGACGAGGCCGAGTTGCGTTTTAACATGCTGATAGATTGTTTTATTGTACATAGCTCCGTTATTATGCGCCGTGCCGTTGTTGCCGAACTTGGGGGATATTCAACGGACCAAACGCGCTGTCCTCCCGAGGACTACGAATTGTGGTCGCGAATGATGCGAAAGCACAAGATCGCCAATTTGGCAGAACCCCTTTTGATTTATCGCGAGGTTCCCGGAAGCATTTCACGTACAGTAAATTTCAGGGACAAGCTGGTAAAAATATGTTCGGAAAATTTTGCTTATGCGGCGGGATTGTCCGGGCCAAATGATGATACGCAGAACATTGCAGCATTGATTCACCGTGAACCTTTGCAATTATCGGGGCGTCCAAATGTCGAGCATATGTGCGCGATTGTTCTAAAAGCTGCGCAGAATATTGATCAGGAAGTTCTAGGCGACAAGGCTACGGCCCAAGCTAATGCATTGATAAAACAATTAAAAACTATGACCAGCGGGGACGCGCTGTCGCTGTGGGGTAGGTCGTTGGCCGACATTCGCAAAAAACTAGCTTTAAAATATCCATGGTTAGGGCAACTTAAGCGCCGGTTGTTGTTAATCACTTCCTTTACACGGACAGGACAATAAAAACATGATCATTGCAGGCCTCAAAGGCGGTTTGGGCAATCAAATGTTTCAGTACGCGATGGGATATCGTCTGGCGCATGATCTTAAAATGCCCTTTCGAACAGACGTTAGTCCGCTTGTTGATGTAACACGACCTTATGCGCTTAATGGCCTTTGCATCGAAGCATTGCCCCTAACGGACACGGAATTGAATATATATAAACCGCATGCGTTGCGATTGCCTGCGGGGCTTGCGCGTTTTTCAGGAGTGTTAAACTGCCTTCCACATCAGAATGAATTGGCCTTTGTGCAGGAAAAATATTTTCACTTCGATCCGTCCGTCCTAACAATTTCGTCGCCTTCGTATTTTGATGGCTATTGGCAATCGGAAAAATATTTTAATTCGATTCCGGACCTTATTCGCAGCCAGTTTAAACTTGCCGCGCCGATGAGCGTGTCACGCAACGCCCTTGCCGCATTGATTAAAGAAAAGGGAGCTTCATCCATTTCGGTCCATGTCCGTCGCGGCGATTATGTAACGAATGCTGTCGTAAATGCTTTTCACGGCACGTGTGCGCCCGAGTGGTATGAGCGCACAATGAAGCTGTTATCAGAAGGCATCGAAAATCCGCATTTTTTCGTCTTCAGCGACGATCCGGAATGGTCGCGCGCCCATCTGCCTTCAACTTGGCCAATATTCTTTGTCGAGCCCCAAACCGACAAACGCGACTTTGAAGACATGCATCTTATGGCTTTATGCCACCATCATATTATCGCCAACAGTTCATTCAGTTGGTGGGGCGCATGGCTTAACCCCGCACAAGACAAGCGGGTTATCGCTCCAGCCAAATGGTTTGCCAACCCGATGCATGACACGCGCGATCTTATTCCTGAAGCATGGACAAAGGTGTAATCTTTCTTGAATGAAAGAGAAACGAACTGAAAAATGACACCCCCATCTTTAACAATCGCCATACCGTTTTTTAATGCTGAAAAAACGCTTGCGCTGGCGATCAAGTCCATCGCCCAACAAACTTATACAGACTGGGAGTTGTTGCTTATAGACGATGGTTCAATTGATTCCAGCCTGGAAATAGCGAGAACTTTTGAAAGCGACAAAATTAAAGTCCTTTCCGATAAAAAAAATAGAGGGCTGTCTGCTCGCCTTAATCAGGCAGTAGAACTTGCACAAGGAAACTACATTGCGCGCATGGACGCCGACGATATTTCCCTTCCACGCCGCTTTGAACTTCAAATGGAATATCTGTCAATGCACCCGGAAATTGATGTTCTGGGCGGCGCGATAGCGATTGTGAATGCCATGGGCGAAAAAATCACGGGAGTTATACCGGCAGGAGAACGCCATGCGGATATTTGCAGAAATCCGTGCCGGGGGTTTCTTCTCCCTCATCCGACGTGGATAGGGAAGAAAGATTGGTTTCAGAAAAACAAATACAATTCTGCAGCCGATGGCGTCGAAGATCAGGACCTTCTTTTTCGAACCTATAAAACAAGTCTGTTTGCGGGGCTTCCGGACGTTCTTCTGCTTTACAGAGAGTCGCGTGTTTATCCCAAGCTTCTCAAGCGTCGCCTCCTTTTCTGGCGGGCATTGGGCAAAACAGCCATGCGCCGCAGGGCCTTTGGCCAGGCGATTCTTATTTCATTATTCCAACTTCTTAAAATAGCAGGTGATTTTGCCAATCTAAAACTAAATGTCAGCTTCGCTAAATACCATACGGTCAAGCCGGATCCAAAGATGCTTGAACAATGGTATGATTGTCTAAGGCATCTCTCATGAGCATCAGGAAAAAAATAGGTATTGTTGCGACAACAGCGACGCCCCTTGTTGCCTTCATGAAACCTCATGTTTTCAAGTTACGCGAGGATTATGATCTTACACTTATTGCCAACGCCGACGAACAAGAAGTTAAAGCCCTTCTTGGCGAACACACCCGTTTTATTCGAGTGGGCATTGAAAGAAAAATTGATCTGGTGCAAGACATATCCGCTTTGTTCCGGCTGTTTTTGGTTTTCAGGCAAGAGCGTTTTGATGTTGTGCAATCCCTGATGCCCAAAGCGGGCCTTCTTGCAATGTTAGCGGCATTTGCGGCCCGTGTTCCCCACCGCATTCATTTTTTTACGGGACAGGTCTGGGCAAACAAAAAAGGGATTGTGCGCTGGGGGTTGAAGTTTCTCGATAAAGTCGTCGTATTTTGCGCCACGGCTTTGATGACGGACTGTTTTTCGCAGAAAGATTTTCTTGTTGCGGAAAAGGTTGTCGCAGAAAAATGGATTTCCGTTTTAGGACATGGCCCAATAGGCGGTGTGGATGTTTATCGTTTTAAACCGAATTCGGAATTCAGAAACCAGATTCGCCAAGAAATGAACATCCCGCAAAACGCGATTGTTTTTATTTTTGTGGGTAGATTAAACAAGGAAAAAGGCATATTCGACCTAATAAACGCTTTTATTTCGGTGGTGCCGACCCTTCCCGATGTGCATCTGATCATTGTTGGCGAAGATGAAGAAAACCTTTCTCCGCAGATTGAGAGCCAGACACGACAGATTTCGGCTCGTGTTCATAACATTGGTTTTTCGCCGAATCCTGAGAAATACATGTCGGCCTCCGATATTCTTTGCCTTCCCAGCTATCGCGAAGGTTTTGGGGCCGTGATTGTCGAAGCAGCGGCTGTGGGGCTTCCTTCCATTGTGTCCGATATATACGGCTTACACGACGCAGTTGTCGCAAATGAAACCGGACTTTTTCACGCGGCCGGAAATGTTGCTAAAATAAAAGACTCGATGATCAAGCTTGCAACGAATGATGGGCTAAGGACAAAAATGGCTCAAAAGGCGCGTCATCGGGCGCTTCAGTATTTTACAACCGCTTCCGTTGTTGCTGCTATGGATGCTTATTATAAAAGAATGTTAAGCGGCGATGTAAAATCCGCCTGACAAAAAACCTTTATCCCAACAAGATTGTTTCTTCTGCGACAACGTCCACAGGGGGGGCTTTTTTCTCCCACCGCTTTCTGTTGTAAAGGCTTCCACCCATAATAAAGAGACAGGCAAAAACGTTTGCGACTAAATGAGCGTAAGCGGGCGTCAACCCGCCCGTTGTAGACAATAGGGCGGCGCTTGCAAGCAACCATGCGCCGGTAATTATTATATTATATCCCACCAGAAGCCAACGCGCCCCACGCGACAATACATATTGAAGGTATAGTGTGCTAACAATGGAAAAAACATCCCCAATCATATAGGGCAAGAAATAATCCCGCATAGGAACAAAGGCATCGCTAAATAACAAATGGACAACGATATCACGCACAAAATATAAAATCACAAATCCAAAAAGCATAAAAGCTATTAAAACCCTAAGAATTCGCCCAAACTCACGATTAAGTCCCGCTATATCAGGTTGTGCGGAGAAGCGCGGCAGCGCATAGTAGACACAGGCCATGGCGACGAACTGCATATAGACATCCGAGATTTTCAGCATTCCTTGCCAATAGCCGACAAAATGCCAGCCCGCATAGCTGCTGACCATATCGCGGACGATAAGATGTGCCGTTGGTATACAAGTGGTCGCGACGAGCATAATAAGGGAATAGGAAGTAAGCTCGCGAATATCGCCCCATGTTGTTTGCCAAAGGGGGTGTTGCCACTCTTCGGAAAGTTCGTGTTTCCAAACCCATAAGCTCGCCAAGCCAAGCATCGCCGGCATAAGAACAAGGCCTAAGGCGGCTCCTGTCACTCCGTATCCTACTAGCAGAAGAGAAAAAACTGCCACGCCCATAAATATTCCAATAAGATTGATGCGGGCGACTGTTCCAACTTTTCGCTGCGATCCCAGAATCGCCTGTAGCAAATTGCCAAATCCTACGAGCCATTGGCTAAAGGCAAGCACGATAATAACCCAAGCCATCCCAGAATCGCCTAGCAGCCACTGGGAAATAGAATGACAGAACAGAATTAAAACAATACCGACGAAAGTTGAAGCGCATCCGAAAATTTTAAGCGCCGCGCCCCACTTGCGGCGGCGAATTGAAGAGTTGGACGTGCTAGAAAGGGCGTGAATTAATGCGCTGCTTGTTCCACCGCCTGCGAAAGCGCTTATAATGGCAACCAGAGTCATTAGCTGGCCCAAACGTCCGAACACCGAAGGACCAAGCATTATAGCGCTTAATTTGATTACAAGAATGCCGCCGACGGCTTTTGCCAAGGTTGCAACGCCAAAGCCGAATAAAGCGGGTACAGATTCCGTTATGTGAAGAGACGCGTCAATTTTTTTGGAAGCGTAAAAACGAAGCCTTTGCTTAAATTTTGACAACACTATTTTCCCATCCTTGGCTGTGCCGGGTTTCCCATAACTGTCGTATGTGGAGGGACGTCTTTTGTAACAACGGCCCCCATGCCGATAACGGCACCTTCCCCGATGGTAAGGGGCGCGCCCGTCTTTCCCTGTCTAATGATGGCGCCGGTCCCTATATAGGCATGGCTGCCGATATGAACGTTACCATTGCAGTTAACCCGGGGGGCGAAAGTCACATAATCACCGATGACGCAATCGTGTTCGACAAAGGAATAAATGTTGGCATGGAAAAACTTTCCGATCTTTACGTTTGTCGTAATCATTGTGCGCGCGCAAAGGATAGCTCCTTCGCCGATGACATTATTGTCGTAGACAATGACGTCAGGCGCTCGTAGGTCGAGAGGGATGCACCCGCTCGCCAAGCATTTGTTTGCCAAAGTTTCGCGTACCGCCGGAGCGGCAACGCCAATGTTAAAATATTTTTTGGGCGCATCGAGGGCAAGAAAGTCTTCTTCGGAATAAACAGGGATGCCGCTGACGTCTTTTTGAGAGGGGGTCGTTTCGATATAAACAATTTGTCCGCAGCCAAATTGTTCGCGAGCGATTTCATTTGCGAAAGGCATAATGCTCCGTGCGCATCCGCCCGTTCCGAAGAGTCCGAATACGGCGCCGGAAGAATTGGACATATCTAACTCCTTGATAAAGAATGTTTTCTTGAAACTTTTGTTTTGATAGCATCCACTACGCGCATCATGTCGCTTTCGGTCATTTGAGATCCGGACGGCAAGCAAAGCCCAAGCTCGAACAGTTTTTCGCAAACGTTGCCGCCAACCATCTTGGCATCCTTAAAAACAGGCTGAAGATGCATCGGCTTCCAGACAGGGCGTGACTCGATGTCCTCTTTCTCCAGCGCCAAACGCACATCTTCATACGTCGCGCCAAAAAGCTTCGGATCAATAAGAATAACGGTCAGCCATCGATTGCCTTGCCCGTAAGCGGCCTCGGGCATGAAAGAGATGCCCTCCACGCCGCTCAGGGCTTTCTGATAGAAAGAGAAAATATCGCGTCTGCGTTTGACGCGGGCGTCTAACACCTCCATCTGGCCGCAGCCGATGGCGGCGACAATATTACTCATGCGGTAGTTGTAGCCATATGTCGTATGCTCATAGTAAGGGGCCGTATCCCGTGCCTGATGTGAAAGAAAAAAGGCTCGTTCGATAAGAGCTGGGTCGTGCGAGGCCAGCATGCCGCCGTTAGATGTCGTAATGATCTTATTGCCGTTAAACGAATACGCACTCATCAAAGCGCCATCGCCGCAGTGCCGGTTCTTATACCGCCCGCCGACGGATTCGGCGCAATCGACGACAACGGGAATATGATAAGGCTTGCATATATCCAGAATGGTATCGAGATCGCAGCTTTGGCCGTATATGTCTGTGGGAACGACGGCTTTCGGCAAATTACCCGTGCGCGCCGCATCCTTTAAAGCCGCCTCAAGCAAATGCGGATCCATCGTCCAGCTTTTTTCATCGCTATCGATAAAGACAGGCGTAGCTCCCTGAAAAAGGGCAGGGGTCACGCCCCCGATAAATGTCAGGCTTGAAAAATAAACGGTATCGCCGCGCTCGATGCCGATAATCCGCATCGCAAGATGAAGGGCCGCGGTGCCGCAACTAACGGCGGTGGCATGGGGGATGCCGGTATAATCCGCAAATTTTTTCTCGAACTGCCCCAGCATTGGCCCCGCTGGAGCAATATAGTTTGAGGCAAAGGCTTCTTGAACAAACTCAAGTTCTTTGCCCCCCATATGGGGCGGAGAAAGGAACAAACGGCTCATTACGACTTCTTTCTATCCATGGACTCGATGCTTTTGCGGCCTGCGCGGACGTAATCGTCAAATCTCGGCATTGTCACGGATCCTTCAGCGTGAACGCCCTTTTGCCCCAGAACAACGGCAAAAGTAGACCATGCGATTTTCAAGTCAAGCCACAGGTTCCAATGATCGACGTACCAGACGTCGAAGGCCAGTCGTTCTTCCCAGCTTAAAGCGTTACGGCCCTTCACTTGCGCCAGCCCGGTCAATCCCGGGCGCATCAAATGACGCCGCTGCTCCGTTTCGGAATAATAGGGAAGATATTCCGGTAAAAGCGGGCGAGGTCCAATAAGGCTCATGTCTCCTTTTAAGATGTTCCATAATTCCGGCAATTCATCAAAGCTTGTGGCTCGTAGGGCTTTTCCGAAAGAGGTCAAGCGTTTTTCATCGCTTAAAAGTGTGCCATATTCATCCCGCGCATCAAGCATGGATCTGAATTTATACAGCGTGAAAATATTTCCGTTTTTTCCCGGACGTTGTTGGCGAAAAAAAACAGGCGAACCCAGCTTCAGCCGGACAGCCAGCGCCGTTGCCGCCAGAAACGGCAAAGCGATCGCCAAAAGGAAAAGAGCGGCGACAATATCGATCAAACGTTTAATAACGAGTTGCAAGTTCATGACACGGATTTGCGTTCAAAAGCTTTTGGTTTGTAGCTCATCGCCCACCCGATGGCGAGCCAAAGAGGAATTGCAGACCAGTTGTTAAAAAAGCCGGTTGATATAAAGAGGGGCATTAATCGTACGGCAAGCATTATTGAAAGGCCCCAAAGAACAAGGTCGGACTCGCGCGACAACAATCGCCGCAAAAGGCAAAAGCCGACAGTCAGGGCAAATCCGGCAAACCCTAAAAGTCCAACAAAACCACCTTCCGCAAACCACTCCATATAAGCGTTGTGGGGATGTTGATAACAACGCGAATAGCCTGTTGCGGAATCTATAATAGGGCCTAACCGCTCGTCCGGGCAGGCAACGCGAAACTGGCGCATGCCAACGCCAAAAAACGGATGTTCTTTGCCGACTTGCCAAGCGCTTTCCCAGACAAGTCCGTAGGCCGAAGAGGAAATATGCTTCGCGGACATGGCGGTCGATTGAATTTGTCGTTCAGTAAGCTTCGGCGAAAATGCGACGAGCCCAAGGAAGAAACAAGCGATTAGGGCAAAGGCCTTCCAACGGTTTTGGCTGTTGCGAACAAAGAAGAAACCCCAGACCAACATAACGGCAGAAGCAAGAACAAGCCCCATACGGTCGCCGCTAAGAAAGACGGCAGCAAAGCAAACAAAGGTTAGAAGAACAGAATTGACAATTTGTTTGCGTTTCAACAACCAAAAAATCCCGGGGGCGAAAAGATTGGCGATAGTAATGCCCAAAATGGGGCGTTTATAGATGCCGGTCAGTCGGACATCCAGTCTTTCATTTCCAATAACGTCATAACCAAAAACGTGTTGAATAAATCCGTCGACTGACAGAAACAGAACAGCCGCAATGCTTGAGCGAAACAGCCAAGTCCGTCCCCGTTCTTCAGAAAGAGTCCATTCGGCCATGCTGGCGGCGAAGACGATGTAACGCAGCCAGACAAAGGCCGCGAAAAGCCCCGCCCCCCCGTCGCCCTCGATAAACGCGGCGCGGAGGACGCTGTACGCCCATAAAAGAAGGGCGGCGACGACCCAAGGTTTTTTAATCCAATTCCATCGATGGCAAACGACGCAATCGAAAAGAAAAAGGATAGCTGTCAAAGAAACAGTGTAATCGGCGACAGCGCGCCCGACCATCGCAAGAGGCGTCAACGCGGTCAGGGCCACACCCCAATCACGCCGTGTCCTAAGATTGTTCTTCAACCAACGAAGGACCTTTGATTCCATCGCGCTAAGCTCCTGAAGTTTGGCCCAAGAACCTATCGTTTTGTGCCTTCTAACACAATGGAGAATGTTATCTTTTGCCAGAAGAAACATATTGTGCAATTTTAAATACACAAAGGCCCCGTGTTTAAAAGGAAAGCAAAAATGCGTACAAAAGCTCCGATGTTGGTGATGATGTTGATGCTTGGTGCGCTTCTTTTCGCTAATCCGGCGCGCGCGGAAGCGGGCATAGGCGATGCCGCTCCGGCTTTCGTGGCCTCGACGCTTGACGGGAAAAAGTTCGATCTTTCGGCGCTAAAAGGCAAAGTCGTCCTCATCACTTTCTGGGCAACGTGGTGCACGGCATGCCAGTATGAATTACCGTCGCTCGAAGCCGTTTGGCGTAAATACCGCATGCAGGGGCTGGAAGTCCTCGCCGTCAGCGTCGATTCCCCGCGCGGGCGCAAGCACGTCAACGAAGTCATGAAGTTTTTCTCTTTTCCCGCAGGCGTGATGAGCGAAATCACCAAAAACGATCTTGTCGATCTTAAATCTGTTCCCCTGACGTATGTCATCGGCAAAGACGGCAAAATCGAAAACATTCTTCAGCCGCCTTCGGCTCCGTTAACCGAATCCGATCTCGGCGACGAGGTCAAAGCATTGCTCGAAGCGAAACAAGAAGCAAAAGTCGACGATAAACCCGAAGCCAAAGTCGAAACCAAGATCGAATCCAAAAAGGACGACAAAAAATGAATCCGGTTTCGTCGATTGAATATGACGAAAACGCCCCCACGTTGTGGCGCAAGGATTTTCCGTTTCCAAAAACCGACGACCACAAATACAGCCGCGGCACAGCCCTCATTCGTGGCGGCGATGTGATGACGGGCGCAACGCGTCTGGCGGCGCGTGCGGCGCAACGTATGGGCGCGGGGCTTGTGACGCTTGCCGCGTCCGCGTCGGCCTTGCCGATATATGCCAAAGCGCTCGAAAGCGTCATTGTCCGCCCGTGCGACACGTTGGGCGAATGGCAAACGCTCATCAATAACGATCGCCACCCAGTACTTCTTATCGGCCCGGGATTAGGAATAGGCGATGCGGAAAAAGAGGAAGTGCTGGCAGCCTTGGCCGCCAAACGCCCTGCGGTTATCGATGCCGACGGCCTAACTAATTTTGCGAACCAACCGGAAGTTTTATTCAAAGAGCTGCACCCCGATTGCGTGTTGACCCCGCACGAAGGCGAATTTGCCAAACTATTCGGCGAAAGCGAAGCCGACAAAACATCCCGCGCGCGCGATGCGGCCAAAAGCGCCGGATGCGTAGTGCTGTTGAAAGGCGCCGAAACCGTCATCGCTTCGCCCGATGGCACCGTCGTCGTCAACCGCAACGCGCCGCCTTGGCTGGCCACGGCGGGGGCGGGGGATGTTCTGGCGGGGATGATATTGGGCCTCCTCGCGCAGAAGATGCCCGTTTTTCAGGCCGCCTGCGCGGCAGCGTGGATTCACGGGCAAATCGCCGCCGCCCACGGCCCGGGCCTGATTGCCGAGGATATTGTGGAAGGAATTCCGGCGGTTTTAAAAGAAATTCTCGATAGTTAACGAACAAAAATTGACTCTTCCCCCGTCGCTTTTTTGGTATAAGCAAGGCGGGAGGTTGGCGCGGGCGAATCTGATGCCAACCCGGTCAGGGCCGAAAGGCAGCAGCCGTAACATTTTCGGTTCGGGTCGCTGTCAATCTCCCACCTTTTTTCACGATAAAGATTTTTCATATGCCCTCAACGCCTGAACAACTTTTTGCTTTTCTGGATCGTCTGGGTATCGAACATCAAACCACAGAACATCCGCCGATTTTTACCGCCGAACAGGGCCGTGAATGGGAAGGCAAAATCCCGGGCCGTACGTGCAAAAACCTGTTTCTGAAAGACGCAAAAGGCGGAATCTGGCTGGTGGTTATACCGGCGGACAAGCGGGCGGACTTGGGGGCTATTTCTCGGCGCATAGGCGCTCCCCGATTCTCATTTGGCAGCCCTGATCTGTTGATGGAGGTATTGGGTATAACACCAGGAGTCGTAACGCCTTTTGCTCTTTTAAATGACGGCGAAAAACGGGTTAAAGTCGTTCTGGACGAAGAGGCGATGAGATGCGACAAAGTGAATGTCCATCCGTTGCATAATGCCGCGTCAACGACGTTGCGTTCGGCGGATTTTTTGAAATTTGTCAGGGCTCTCGGTTATGAGCCCAAGATAGTCGAGTGTGGTAAGGAACCAGCAAAAAACAATGCCTAAACAAACCCCGACCGAAGAAACAGCTCCCGCTTACCGTGTTCTGGCGCGCAAATACCGCCCCGCGACGTTCGAACAACTCATCGGGCAACAGGCGATGGTCAAAACGCTCTCCAACGCCGTTGAAGGTGGGCGTTTGCCCCACGCATGGATACTCACGGGCGTTCGCGGTATCGGCAAAACGACGACGGCGCGCATTATCGCGCGCGCGCTCAACTGTACGGGCAAGGACGGTAAAGGCGGGGCGACAATCCATCCCTGCGGCGTTTGCGATTCCTGCATGGCAATTTTGGAAGACCGCCACGTCGATATTCTCGAGATGGATGCTGCCTCGACCAATGGCGTTGACGATATGCGTAATATTATCGACGGCGTTCGCTACGGCCCCGCCTCGGCGCGTTATAAAATCTACATTCTCGACGAAGTTCATATGCTGTCGAAACCTGCGTTCAACGCGCTTCTCAAGACGCTCGAGGAACCGCCGCCGCACACCAAATTCATATTTGCGACCACCGAAGTCCGCAAAGTTCCGGTGACCGTTTTGTCGCGTTGCCAGCGCTTCGACCTCCGCCGCATCGACAGCGAAACTTTGGCCAAGCATTTCGCCAATATCGCCGATATGGAAAAAATAAAGGCCGACGCCGAAGCCATCAAGATGATCGCGCATGCAGCCGATGGTTCCGTGCGCGACGGATTAAGCCTTCTTGATCAAGCGATTGCGCGCGGCAACGGCGTTGTTAAGGCCGAAGACGTCAAAGACATGCTAGGCCTCGCGGACAGGGGGCAAAGCATCGCCTTGTGCCGTCAGGTTTTGCGCGGCGAGATGAAAGAGGCGCTTGCGACCTTCGCGGCGATGCAGTTGTCCGGTTCCGATCCGGTTCAGGCCCTGCAGGACATGTGCGAACTGATTCATTTGCTGACTCGTGCGCAGGTCATCCCCGATTTTGCCGCCGACGCGACCTTGCCCGAATACGACCGCAAATTGTTGACCGAAGTATCGGACGTCAAAATTCCGGCCTTGGCCCGCGCATGGCAGATATTGATGAAAGGCATCAATGAAGTCCAAGCCGCGCCCAATCCGGCGCAAGCTGCCGAAATGGTGCTTATTCGCCTTGCCTACGCGTCCGATCTTCCGCTTCCTGCCGATCTCATCAAGCAATTGCGCGATACGGCGGCATCGGGCGGCGCTGGCGTTCCTTCCTCGCCTCCGCCAAGCGGGGGCAAGGCCAAAATGGCGCTTGGCGGCGGCGGATCCATCGCCGTCGCGGCTCCTGCGCCTCAAGTCGCCGCGCAACCCATCGCGATGGATTACAAAGAAATCGTCGCGCTCTTTTCTGAAAAACGCGAGGCGGGATTACATGCGCTTCTATACGGACAGGCGCATCTGGTGCGCTGCGCCCCGGGAATGCTCGAACTGCGCGTCGGCCCCGATGCCCCCGCCAATTTTGCGGGCCGCGTCGGCCAGCTTCTGACTGAATGGATGGGCCATCGCTGGGTGATTTCCCTTTCACAGGCTGAAGGCGAACCGACGCTGCTCGAGCAAACCCGTGCCGCCGAAGCCAAGCGGCAGGAACGCGCGCGCGAACACCCCCTCATGCAGGCCGTCTTCAAGGCGTTTCCAAGCGCGAAAATTATCTCCCTGCGCCAAACGGGGACTGCCGCCTCGCCGAAAAGCGAAGAGGCCTTGCCTGAAGCGAACGACGAAGTCTTTCTTAACGAAAACGAGGATTAAACAATGGATATCGGTAAAATGATGCGTCAGGTACAGGAAATGCAGGCCAAAATGGCCGACATGCAAAGCCGTTTGGGCGACGTCGAAGTGACGGGGCAATCGGGCGGCGGCATGGTCGTTGCGACGATGACCGGCAAGGCCGAAATGCGCAAAATCGCCATCGACCCCAAGCTGATCAACGTGCAGGAAAAAGATATGCTTGAGGATTTGATCGTCGCCGCCATCAACGACGCCAAAGCCAAAGCCGAAAAACAAATCTCCGAAGAAACCCAAAAAATGATGGGCGGCTTGCAATTGCCGCCGGGCGTCAAACTGCCGTTTTAAAGATGTCCCCGCTCGACCAACTCATGAAACATCTGTCGAAGCTGCCGGGCCTCGGGCCTCGGTCGGCGCGGCGAATGGTTCTGCATCTTCTTAAAAGGCGCGAAGCCGTTATGCTGCCTCTCATCGAGGCGATGACCCGCGCCGCGCAGGACGTCAAAATCTGCGGCACATGCGGCAATCTGGGCGGCAGCGATCCGTGCGAAATCTGCTCCGACCAGGGCCGCGACAAAGGGATGATCTGTGTGGTCGAAGACATTGCCGACCTCTGGGCTCTGGAGCGCAGCAACGTCTATCGGGGGCTCTACCATGTTTTGGGGGGAACCCTGTCGGCGCTCGAAGGAATCCGCCCCGCCGACCTGCATATAGAAAAACTGATTGAGCGCGTAAAAACCAATGAAACCAAAGAGGTAATTCTCGCTCTTAATGCGACGGTCGAAGGGCAAGCGACGTCGCATTACGTTATGGAAGGATTAGCCTCGACCGGAGCCGCCGTATCAAGGCTTGCCCATGGATTACCTGTCGGGGGCGAGCTGGATTATCTGGACGATGGTACGCTGACGGCGGCGTTTAAAGCCCGCAGAAAAGCTGGTTAAACGCTGATTCACCAGACTTTAACTATCTGGGACGACAATGCCGCCGTCCCGTTTGATGATGTTTAGGAGCTTGTCGTTCCGTGAATATTGGTCTTGTCGTTAACGCCCGTGGAAAGATGTGTCTAGTCCACGATGAACCCTTCGAGGCGACGCCTCTTTGGGTGGGCTATCATGTCGACAAAAGACAGCTCGAAATCATCTACGACACGGGCGAGACGTTTCCCATCGACTGGGAGTCGACGGACGAAATGCACAACTTTCTGCTCAAGATAAATAAAATCCTCATTATCCGGATGGAAAACAAAAAACCGGTCGAGGGTTACGACACAAGTTTCCTTTTCCTGAAAAACGGAAAAGTGATTAACGAATAAATAGGTTCACAGGGAAAAACGCCGATGACCGATCCGATTGACGACGAAGAAGAAGCCCGCCGCAAGAAAAAGATTAAAGACGAAGGCGAAGGCGACGCGGACAGCTGGGGTCGCGGCAAGGCCGGCGCGGGTTCCATGATGGGCAGGGTTCGCCTGCCGCCGCAGAAGCTCAAGGAAGTCATGGCCGATTGGCGGCATCTGGACGTCACGGCGATTGTTCAGGCTGTCGCGGAATTCTTTGCCGATTTGCCGATGCGCGCGTCGGCGAATTTGTCCGTGGCGTGGAAGCAGACAAAATCCTTCGCCCTCGTCAATTGGCTCGTTTCTTTCGGCGAAAAGACAGTTGCCGAAATAAACCTCGCGCGCGAAAAAGGGGCAGGGAAGGATTCCCGCACGCTTCAAAACCGCCGCGATCAGGTCAAACGCGCGCGCCCGGGCGTAAACCCGAATTTGAAGCCCAACGGCCCCACGGAATAGCGGATTTTCAGAATTATCGTCATGCCCGCGAAGGCGGGCATCCCATTTGTTTTCTTGGGGCTTTCTGATAATATTATTGCATGTTAATATTGTTATGAATTTTTATAAAAGAAAGAACATTATGCCTATCAGAGAAATCGTTAAAGAAGGAAACGCCCATCTCGTCGAAAAATCGGCAGCGGTCGATAAGTTTTCAACGCCCGAACTCAGGGCGCTTGTCCAAGACATGCGCGAAACGATGATCGCGCGCGAAGGTGTCGGCATTGCGGCGCCGCAAGTTGGGGTCAACCTCCGCATCTGTATGTTCGGTTTTGAGAAAAACGAACGCTATCCGGGCGAAGAACCGGTTGCTTTTACTGTTCTGATCAATCCGTGGATACAGGTTGTGGACATAACCAAGGAAGAAGGATGGGAAGGCTGCCTTAGCGTTCCCGGAATCCGTGGGCTTGTTCCCCGCTTCAAGGCCATCCGTTACGGCGGACATGACGTTGAAGGTAACCCCCTTGTTCGGGAAGCTTCGGGTTTTCATGCGCGCATTGTCCAGCATGAATGCGACCATCTGGATGGCATCCTTTTCAAAATGCGCGTTGAAAAACCGGAAAATTTCAAAGCCGAAAGCCCAAGCACGGCCCCGGAACGACAAGAAGCTAATACCGCTTCGGGCGTATA
>CAZQOE010000010.1:0-1706 GCA_964594935.1 uncultured Rhodospirillaceae bacterium
GGGCCGAAGGCGCCGTCGGATCCCTTGCGCAATGCAGGGTACGACTTTGCGGGAGTTCTTCTCGGCTCTGTCATTATGGGTGTCCTTCTGGATCGTTTTTTCGGAACGGAGCCATGGTGTACGGTAGGAATGGTGGGGATGGGCTTTGTTACGGGGGTCGTGGGCATGTGGCGCGCGACGCAGAAAACCCAAGGCAAAGAATAGGTTAATCGGGGCGCAAGAGCATGTCAGGGTCAATCTTCGAAGAATTTGAAATTCACCGCATCGGCGAACCTCTGTTTTCGTTGGGCGGCCATCAAATTGCGTTCACGACCTCCGCTCTCTTTATGTTTATCTCCATTATTGGCTGCACCTTATTTATGGTGCTGACCATGCGGCCTCAGGCGGTCATTCCGGGCCGCTGGCAGATGGCGGGCGAGAAAATATACGACCTCGTCACGGGCCTTTTGGAAAGCGGGGCGGGGGAAAAAGCCAAGCCGTTCTTCCCCTTCATCTTCACGATCTTCGGCTTTATTTTATTCTGCAATCTGTTCGGCATGTTTCCGCGCTCGGTGTCGGTGACAAGCCATGTGATCGTAAATTTGTCGATCGCCCTCATCCTTTTTTCTGTCATCATCATCACGGGTTTTGTGCGCCATGGCACGCACTTTCTGACCTTATTTGTTCCAAAGGGCATCCCCTTGCTTATTATGCCGGTCATGGGCTTCATTGAATTGTTCTCCTTTTCGGTTCGTCCTTTCAGCCTTTCGGTTCGTCTTTTCGGCAACATGTTGGCGGGACATCTCCTCTTGCATGTGTTTGCGGGACTCGCCGTAACTTTGCTGACGGCGGGATGGTTGGCGGGGTTAAGCGTCTTGCCCATATTTGCCGACGTTATTATTATCGCGTTCGAATTTTTCGTTGCGTTTCTGCAAGCTTACATATACGCCGTGTTGGCGTCCGTGTACCTTCATGATGCGCTCGAAATGCACTAGCCTACTGTCTGATCCTCTAACCACTAGGAGTTTTAAATGGAAGAATCTGCTCTCAAGTTTATCGGCGTCGGCATGACGATGTTAGGCGCGACCATCGGCGCTGGCTTCGGTCTCAGCAAGGTTTTCTCGGCGTGGCTTGACGGCATTGCCCGCAATCCATCGGCGGATGCCAAGCTTTCCAAAGCTGGTTTCATCGCTTTCGCAGGCACGGAACTCGTTCTGCTGATGGGCTTCGTCATCGCCATTATGGTCTTGAACAAGTAGTCGTCCCGATGACCTATTCTTGGAACATCCGCGTTATTGCGGCGGCTCTTTTGCTTCCATTTCTGTCTTCTCTGCCCGCATGGGCGGAGGAGGCGGAAGCGGGCAAAGAGGGTGGCTTGCCGCAATTCGATCCGGCTCTGTTTCCGGAACAGATATTCTGGCTCGTCGTTACCTTTGCTACTTTGTATGTATTGATGGCCTTTTGGGCTCTGCCGCGTGTCGCCAAAACGCAGGAAAAACGCAAGACTGTCATCGCAAAGGAAATAGAAACGGCGCGTGCGGCGAACGAAACGGCCAAAGCGTCCGTCGGGGTAACAGAAAAATCGCTCAACTTGGCGCGCGCGGACGCGCAAGCCAAAGTGAGCGAGATGCTCGCAAAAGTCGCCGAAGAAGCGAATGATCGCCGGGCAACGCAGGAAAAGGAACTTCTTCGCAAAGGCATCTGCGCTCCATGCCGGCCGGAGGAAT
>CAZQOE010000010.1:1716-17601 GCA_964594935.1 uncultured Rhodospirillaceae bacterium
TCTTCGCAAATTGCACAGCGCCGAGGAAGATATTGCAACATCGCGCACTGCGGCTCTTGAGGAAGTCGAAGAAAAAGCGGCTGATCTGGCCAAAGCCGTGATTGAGAAAATTCTTGAAACCAAGCGGGGAGTGGCATGACCGAATTATTGCACAACCCGTTGAACATTTACGCTTTTGCCTTTGTCGTCTTTTGGGTGCTGGTTTATGTGTTTGCCCGCAAACCCATTCTTGGGTGGCTTGACGGCGAAATTGCGAAAATCACGGCCGATCTTAACGTCGCGCACGATCTGCGCGCCGAGGCCGAGGCCGTTCTTGCCGAATGCAAATCCAAGCAAGCCAAAGCCGAAAGAGAAGCGCAGGTCATCGTGAGCATGGCCAAGCAACAGGCCGAAACGATGCGCAAAAGGGCCGATGAAGAATTAGAAGAGATCTTGGAACGCCAGCAGCGATTGACGGCCGAGCGCATCCAAATGGCGCGGGATAATGCCGTCAGCGTTGTCCGCCAGGCGGCGATAACGATGGGCATGGAAATGGCGCGGCGCGCGCTGTCCGAAAACCTCTCGTCCGAAGACGCCTCCAAACTTCTTGAGCAGGCGATCAACGAAATTCCGGCGATTAAAAAAGAAGCGAAGAAGAAATAAAGCCTAGGCTTTTAATTTTCGCAAAGCGGTCTTGACGTCGCCTTGCTTCAACAAAGACTCCCCGATTAAAAATGCCTTTGCTCCCGCGCCTTGCATTAGGTCGATATCCTCGCGCGTGCGAATGCCGCTTTCGCTGACGGCAAATTTTTCGGACGGGATCAGTTTCACAATCTCAGCCGCTTCCCGCAAATGCGTTTTAAGATTGCGGCTATTCACGCCGATAAACGGGGCGGGGAGTTTTAACGCCCGCGCCAATTCCTCAACATTATGAACCTCGACCAGAACATCCATGCCGTAGTCGGCGGCGGCTTGATGCAATTCGGTTACGGTCGCGTCGTCCAAGGCGGCCATAATCAGCAATACGCAATCCGCGCCCATCGCGCGGCTTTCGGCGATCTGCCAAACGTCCAGCATAAAGTCCTTTCGCAAGACGGGCAGAGCGCAGGCATTGCGAGCCTCGATTAAATCCTCGTTTTTTCCCTGAAAGTAAGGCGCATCGGTCAAAACCGAAAGGCACGTTGCTCCCGCTTTGGCATAATCGCTTGCAAGAGAGGCGGGAGAAAATTCCCGGCAAATAACTCCGGCGGAAGGCGAAGCTTTCTTGATCTCGCATATGAATCCGGCGCCTTCCTGTTTAACTGCGGCGCGTAGCGCGCGCAAAAACCCCCGCGCCGGAGGAGCCTCCAGCGCCTCCTGATGGACAGCGTCAAAAGGCTTCAATCGTTTGGCCTTTTTCACGTCCTCGCGCTTTTTGGCGCATATCTTTTTAAGAATGTCGCTCATATGGAACTTTATTGGTCAAAGTGATTAGTTTGTGTAAAACGTCCTGCGCGGCGCCGTTGTCGATATTTTCAGAAGCAGTCTCGGCGCCTTCGCGTACGTCGGCGGCTATTCCAGCGACGACAAGCGCGGCGGCGGCGTTTAACGTCACGATATCGCGATACGCGCTTTTTTCTCCCGCGAGAAGCTTTTTGATCGCTTCGGCGTTCATGGCGACATTACCGCCTTCCAGTTCATGCGGCAAACACGGCGTCATTCCGGCGTCCTCTGGGGATAAAACAAATTGCCTGATTTCATCGCCTTGCAATGAAACGACATGGCTCTTCGTCACCGCCGTAATTTCGTCCATACCATCCTCTCCGTGCGTAAGCCATGCGGCCTCGCTGTCCAATGAATGCAGAACCGAGGCCATGGGCACAAGCCACTCGGCCGAGAAAACGCCGATCAGATGCCGTTTGACGTTGGCGGGGTTAGTCAGCGGCCCCAAAAGATTGAAAATAGTGCGCACGCCAAGTTTTTTTCGCACGGGTGCAACAAAGCGCATGGCCGGATGATGCCGTGGCGCGAACAAAAAACATAAATGCGCTTCCTCAAGGCATTGCTCGAGAATTTCGATCGGTGGCTCCAGATTGATGCCGAGCGCCGATAAAACGTCCGAAGACCCCGACTTGCTCGTCGCGGCGCGATTGCCGTGTTTGGCGACGGGAACGCCGCACGCCGCCACAACCAGCGCGGCGGCTGTCGAGATATTGAAAGTGCCCTTGGAATCCCCGCCCGTTCCGACGATATCGATGGCATCCTTTGGCGCGGTAATTCCCAAAGCTTTTGCGCGCATGGAAATCACGGCACCCAGAATTTCATCTGCCGTTTCGCCCTTTCTGTGCAAAGCCAAAAGAAGCGCCGCAAGATGGTCTTCGGGAACATCCCCTGAAAAAACGGAATCGAAAACCTCCTTGGTTTCGGCAACCGAGAGATTTTCCTTGTTCCTGAGCTTATGAAGGACGGGGGCTAATGACATCAGGCTTCCTTTAAACACTAACCAATTGAAAAACAACACAATTTATTTCACGTATTCTGAAACAAACACCGGCATCGTTATCATATCATTAATGAACCTATTTGACAGGGGTCAAAAGGCGTATTTATGCTCAAAAGCAACGGATTACTTTCAAGATTCTCGTGTTAGGCTCGCCTAAGGGTAACTCCAAGTAATTTTTGCTGTAATTGGCCTAAATTAACGAATCTTTTGCCAAAATAGACCAGACTGGAAAAATGATGAACACACCGCGCCCCCAGCCTCAAACCGATGGACAAAAGTCCATTGGCCGTCTTCTCCTTGGAAGAGCTTTCAGCTTCCGAATTGGCGAAATGATCCAGCCGCTTTTCGACAGCACGCGCGCGTTCGTCCATCTCATTGCCTATACATTTGCGACTTATAAGCTGCTGCCGAAAGATTACCCGGGCCTGCAGGATCCAAACGCGAACCTGTCCCTGTTCAACGTCGTTGTGACGTCGTGGAAGAACGTGCGCCATACGCGTGAAGGTGCCATACAAGCGCTCCTTTTCTATACCGTTGTCTCCCTTATGGTCGTAGGAACTCTTATTGCTATTTCTGGCTTGCTTTCGATATTTATCGGGACGGCCCATGCGCAGACGCCAGCCTGCGCGAATCCTAATACGGCAACCGGCACGTTTGCCCCGGCCGAATGCGATGCGGCACAGATGTGGCTTAGTTTCTTGTTCGAAGGCCAACCACTTTCGCTTTTTGAGAGCACAGCTGGATCTTCGCCCTCCTGGGGACTTCAAGACGCCATGCAGACTGCATTGGGCTTTTACAGCGACGCCATACTTATTATCGCGGCGCTTATCCTTTTCTATCATTTGACCACGATGGTTTTACAGACGGCGCATCATGGAAAGGTCATGGGCAATGAGGCAAAACAAATCTGGGCGCCCATACGCCTTGTCATGGCGATCGGCCTTCTGGTTCCTATCGCCGGGCAACTTAATTCCGGCCAGTATATCGTCGTAAAAACAGCGGAACTTGGGTCCGGTCTCGCCTCTCAAACCTGGGCCACATTCCTGACCGGCATGCTAGGTTCCCAGCCTGGAACCCTGCCAAAAGTTATGGGGCCTTCGGGGAAAGAAGTCGCGAACAAAATGATACAAATGTACGCCTGCTCCATTGATTACAGGGCGCGCCTTATAAGAAAGGCTATATTCAATCCGGCTTTACTTTTGTCATTACCGTCATTTGATGCCGACAGAATGCCGACGACTTGGTCAATGGCCTCGATTGGCGGCAGGATTGGAATGAAATATTCTTTCAATATGGGCAGTACGCTATCGGGACTGGATGCCTGCGGATATGTCTTTATTCCTGATGCACCGGATGCTGCCAGCCCGCTTGCAAAAAATGTTTACGCCGCTCAAAGACAAGTTCTTGTACAAAATGCGACACATTTTTACGATGCGGGAGCGCAAATTCTGAAATTTGCCAGTTCCACTGAAGCCGCTGGCGGCACATATAAAAACGGTACGCCTATTGAGATTGGCCCTATGGTCGTTGATGCTGTAAATACCTATGAAACAGAGATGATAACCGCAATCAGCGCCCTATATGATGCTGCTCAAGCAGACGCCGCTGATTTAACCAGTGTCACGCAAGAAGATGTTGTCGAAACAATGCGGCAATATGGATGGGCGTTTGCCGGCGCATTTTTGTCTACAGTCGAGCGTTTGCAGGGAATGGTCAGCTCCGTTTTTAATTCGGGGGTTCCCTCGGCGCAAGCGCCCAAGGTGCTTGATGACAATGTGTTGAATAGAGTTGATGGTTTGGCGGGGACACTTGGCCTTGGAGCAACAGGAGCCCGAAAGGAGACCATCGAAGATTTAAATTTGTTTATAGACGCTATGGAAGCAGCGTGGACATCCGGCGCGACGTCGACTCCGACGGCAGATTCATTAAAGGCGGCCCAGTGTGCCAGCATGCTCGGGGCGTCGAACGCTATAACCAACCAAAAGAACCCAATTGATTGGGCGACTGACAGCGCGATTGACATACTTTTTTGGTTTATAGATCAAGCTGCGTCAGCAAACGGCGTCTGGAAATCCGGCCCAGGAACTGAATGTGATCCTGGCTCGCCGGGTGCCACGCGCCGAACCTTTAGTCTCAGTGTGTCATTCAGGGACGGGGCCGAAGTGATACAGGAAATCGTCCGATTCGGCCGCGCCAACATCGATACGGGGCTCCGCCTTATGGCGTGGGGTGTCCTAGCGGTCGGGGGCGGCATCGCTTCGATTCCGTTCACTGGCATCGGGGTTGCTGCTGGCTTCATACTTGCGGCGCTTTTTGAATTGATAGCCCAGTTTTTCCTTGCTTTGGGAACAGTCTTTGCGTTTCTTTTGCCGCTTATTCCGTTTATCCGTTTCTTCTTTGCTGTCCTTGTTTGGATCGGCGAAGTCATCGAATCCGTCGTCGCCATACCGGTTGTCGCGCTTGCGCACCTCAACCCCGAAGGCGAAGGCTTCCTTTCCCAACAAGCGAAAAGAGCCTACGGCTTTATATTCAGCATCTTTTTGCGCCCGATCATGACGGTCTTCGGACTGATTGCGGGCTTGTTGATTTTCATCATAGCCGCCAACTTCATGAACTATGCCTATGGCATCGCGGTCGCGGCGACGGGCGCGATGGCCTTCAATCACGAAGTTCTGACAAGGCTTGTCTTTACGATTCTCTACGTCTTCACGATGTTCATGTGCGCCAACATTTGTTTCTCGATGATTACGGAATTCCCGAATGGCGCGGTAGCATGGATGGCGTTGGATAAATCCAGAACGGTTAATATCGAAGCCCCGATTAAAGATTTGCAAACAGCTGAGGGCGTCGCAGCAGGATTTGCCATTAAAGACGGTGTCGGGGCGGTCAGCAAGGCGGCACAAGGTGCTGCCGGAAAAGCTCAGGGCGCTTTCTCAGGCGGCGGTGGCGGTGGTGGTACGCCGGGTGGTGCTTCCGGAGGATCCTAAGCCAAATAATTATGCGACGGCTTATGTAGCATAACAATGCTTCCCCGACACGGTTGACTATTCCGCACAATATTTGTCTAGTGTAAAGGCGCCTCATTAAAGGAGCCTTTGCAGTGCCGCCATTTCACCTATTTCCCCTTGTTGCCATCGCCTTGTTCTCTTTTTCCGGCGCCGCCCAAGCGTCCGATGAAATCCGCATTGCCTATCAGCCAAGCCCGCTTTACGCGCTCTTGTTCGTCGCCAAGGCCAACAAATGGGTGGAAGAAGAACTCCAAAAATCAAATCTCGCCGACACTAAGGTCAAATGGTCGGTTTTTGCCGCAGGTCCCGCGATCAACGAGTCCTTTGCCGCAGGCCAACAGGATATCGGCTTCATGGGCGACACGCCCGCGCTCATCGGCAAGTCGGTCGGCATCGACACCAAAATCGTCGGCCTTTCCGTCAGCGGGCCGAAAGGGCAGGGCCTCATTGTTGCAGCCAATGCGCCTTATGCGTCGCCCAAAGACCTGAAAGGCAAAAAAGTCGCCGTGACGAAAGGCTCGTTTGCCCAGCATCTTCTGGCGCTCGTGCTTGAAAAATACGGCATGGCGATGACCGATATCGAACTCATCAACATGCCGCCCGCCGATATCCCCGTCGCAATCATCTCGGGCACGATAGACGCAGGTGTGACGTGGGAGCCATACATAACGCGCTATGAAAGCGAAAAAGCCATCCGCGTGCTGACCGACGGCACGGGCCTTAAAAAAGGCGTTCAGCCTATTCTGGCTTCGAACGAAGCCATCAAAACCAAACGCGGAGCTGTAGAATCCGTTCTCCGCGCCTATGTACGGGGCGCGGAATTTTTGCGCGCCCATCCCAAGGAAGCGGCCATTTTGGCTGCGAAAGAATCTAACCTCTCGCCGGATTTGCTCGAAAAAGTCTTTGCCAAACAGAACTTCGCGCCGACGCTGACCGACAACGACATCGCCGAATTCAAAAAGACGGAATCCTATATGCGCAAAACCGGCCTTCTTAAAAAGAACGTCGATGTCGATGCGTGGATCGACCTCTCCTTTTTTCCGGTAAAAGGACGCCAATGATTATTGCACAAACCCACAACATCGTCATACCGGCGAAAGCCGGTATCCAGATTGAAAACTCCTTTGCTTATGACGCAGGGTTGGTATGACCACGTTTTTGAAGTTTAACAGGCAATTTCGGACGCGGCTTATGTCCGCCATATTCTACGTATATGTGCCCGTCCTTATCGTTTGTGTCTGGCATATTCTTTATAAGCTAGGCATCATCGGGGGGCTTTTGCTTCCGGGCCCGACCGAAATTGCCAAGGCGTTCAGCGTTCTTCTTATTACCGGCGATCTTCCCCGCCACTTGGGCATAAGCCTTCTGCGCGTGCTCGAAGGCTTCACCCTTGCCGTGGCGGCTGGGCTTCTTCTGGGCATCGCCATAGGCTTGTCCCGCGCCCTTGACCATGCGACGGACCTTATGATTCAGCTTATCAAGCCTATTCCGCCGATAGCGTGGATACCGCTCACCATTCTCTGGTTCGGCATCGGCGAAGAAAGCAAAGTGTTTATCATTTTCCTCGGCGCGTTCTTTCCCGTCCTCATCAACACCATCGACGGCATCCGCCAAACCGACAGCAAATACGTTGAACTCGCGCGTGTCCTCGAAACCACACGCCTGCGCTTCATCATGCGCGTCGTCCTGCCGGGGGCGTTGCCGTCGATTATGACGGGGCTTCGCGTCGGGATGATGGTGGCGTGGATGTGCGTGGTGGCGGCCGAGCTTATCGCGGCCTCCAGCGGCATCGGATTCCTTATCATGGACGCGCGCCAGATGATGCAAACGGATCAAGTTTTTGTGGGCATGATAACCATAGGCGCTGTGGGCAAGCTTCTGGATGTGATTTTGAAAGCCGTCGAACGCCGCCTCGTCGGGTGGAAGGCGGAATTCAGATGAACGCGCACAACGCCAGCCTGATAGTCGAAAATCTGTCCAAAACCTTTCATGGCGGAAAGCACCCCCTTAAGGTACTGCGAGACATTTCGCTTAATGTCGCCGCCGGAAGCATCACCTGCGTTGTCGGAAAATCGGGTTGCGGCAAAAGCACCTTTTTACGCGCCATCGCTGGGCTTGAAACGCAGTATGAAGGCAAAATTACGCTCGAAGGCCTGCCTGTGAAAGGGCCGGGGCGCGATCGCGGAGTCGTGTTTCAGGAACCCCGCTTGCTTCCGTGGCTTAAGGTCGAAGGCAACATTGCCTTCGCGCTCAAGGGCCTTTCAAAGTTCGAAACGCGCCGCCGCGTATTAAAGTATCTGAAAAGGGTAGGGCTCACAAAGTCCGCTCGTCTTTATCCGCATCAGCTTTCGGGCGGCATGGCGCAGCGCGTTTCAATCGCGCGAGCCTTGGTCAACCAGCCCAAGGTCTTGTTGCTGGACGAGCCTTTCGGCGCGCTCGACGCGCTGACAAAAATCCAGATGCAGCAGGAAATGCTCCATATCTGGGAAACCGAAAAAACGACGATGATTATGGTGACGCACGATATCGAAGAGGCGATTTATCTGGCCGATCAAATCGTCGTCATGTCGGTGGGGCCGAAGTCGATTAAGAAAAAATGGACGGTGCCGTTCGACCGTCCGCGCGACCGCAGCAGCCCCGAATTCATCGCGCTTCGCAAGCCAATTCTCGCTGAATTTCTCGACGATGCGACTTAAATCCCGAACCAGACGCCGCGCTTCTGCACGGCATAACAAAAATATTAAAAAATAACTACGGTTGAGGGCGTAGGGCACGTATATCAAAAGTAGGCGAGCAAGGCTTGCAATTATTTATATCATAAAAATTGTGTCCATCGACAGGATGGCAAGTGTGGCCAGTACGAATCGCATTATCATAACTTGATTCAGCCCCGATATTTCCTAATTGGCTCCCAACGAATCCCACAAGCATGCCCAAAGCAAAAACACCTGGATTTTTTTTAATTACTGACAAAGTAGGAAACTCACCAGTTGCCGTCCACACAAATATAAGTCCGCTGGTAACTGTGCCAAACGCAATAGCTGCGTTACGAACAAGCATGACGTCCGAACATTCTCTTGCTGCGGCAGAAAAATTGAATAGTGCATTGAAAGCATATGTGGAAACTGCCCCTGAGAAAAAGGGAAAAGCCAACGTCCTCAGATCTTTTTCCCCTTCAGAAATTTGGTGAGGACTTTGATTATAGGCTTTCCGCCTAGCTTCTTCTTCGGCCCTATCTTGTTCGGCATGCATGTAGCCGACCCCATAAGCTACAAGATCGTCCGCTGCTAGCGGCCCAAGTGCCCCTCCGTATCTTCCAGCCATGTAGGACATAGCAGCATTTGATTCCGGTTTCTTTTGATCGTCATCGTCATCGCTCATAAAATATTTCCTTCAATTGTGTTGCTTCAAAAATACAATCCCTTACGGAGCAGGCTTCGGCGCAACATAACAAGTAATGCAGTCATTCGGATGATTGACGCTATATTGGTGAAAATCAGGGTCATAACAATCGTATGTGCCGATAGCGAAAGATTGTTGACAGGTAAAGCTTCCGGCTGCGCCTCCGACGAACCCAACCGCAAAAGCCAGGACCTTTGTTTCCGACGAGGAGTCTTTATTTGTGAGAGTTAAAACGGAAGCACATCCACCGGCAAGCCCGCAGCCCAAAAGAACGATGGGACTGTTAGAAACCCTGCCGGTAACGGCTGTTGCCGCAATATTGAATGCTGCATTAAGGGCATATCCGATTACACCGCCGATAATAGCCGCGGATATGTATGATGGTTGTTTGCTGGAATTAGATCCCTCTTTCCCGCAACCACCTGCCTCTAAAAATCCGGAATTATTACGGGAGGAGTCTTCCCCTGTTTCGTTATTGGTAAGCAGGCCTCGGTTCCCGCCGGCATAAAAGGGGTTGCTGGTCGTTCCGTCAGTCAAATAAATTTCGTCATTATGCGCGTCATCAAGGCCCGCCATCGAATATCTCCCCTTAAAAATAAATAATAAAAACTATTTCCCTTCTCTATTTGGAAGATCTTTCCACATTATGTGCGATACGCTTAAAACCGCAAATAAACGGACCTGATGGCCCCCTTATTAGCACGGCGCAACGCGCTCAACAGCGCCGTATGATGCGATGTCATCTGCCGCTGCGGAACTTGCTGCTTGTCCTGTAAAGACCCGACAGCGTAATTTTGCGGGATTTGAGAGTTTGAAACTTCGCTTCTGAACATCATCATTGATACGAAGCTTCCGCCTAAACCAAAGACCCCGCCCCAAAAAAAGCCAACAGCGCCCATTGACACATAATCCTCAATACGATTTGTGACAGGAGTTTCTGAAGAATGAGGGTACTTTTTTTGTGAATCGCGAATAAGCCAAAGGCTTCCATAAAGTCCGGGAACGCCAAGAACGGCGGCAGCCGCTCCAAGCGAAGGGGTTGGTGACGTTACATACATTTTATAAAGGATGCCCGCCAATACGGGACTCACGACTGTCGGAGAAGTGATGAAATTTGCAATTCGAGAGAATAAAGAACCCGTTGGTCCAGAATAATTAGAATGAGACCTCTCAGAATAATTCTGGTTTCCGCAAGCATTAGATGCGTTGTCAAAAATACTGCCGTTATTTGAGTTGCTGTTATCAGGGGCAAACATTCCGTAAACCATGTTTTCTTGGTGATATGGATTTTTTATGTCTGTTCCAAGCAAGGTTTCCCTTTCTCCATTAATATCCACACGGTTGCCATAAGAGTCGCGACCGAAAAGCCCGGCCCACCTGCCAGCTTGGCTTGAAGCAATTCGATGTTCTTCTGGATCGTAAGTCATAAAAAACTCCCCTGCAAAAAGTCAAAAAATCCACCACCCAATGCCTCCAGTTATATATTTTCCCATTACTTTCACCAACACCCAAAACCATCGATTTTATCTATGATTAGTGGCGATTAACCATAAACCGTAACCAAAGCTCCCTTTTTCGACCTCTCCGCCGATCTGCGCATCCATGCCGCCTGTAACTTAATCCATGCGAAATTCGAGAAAGAAATCCGGAGTCTCTTTTTCCCCATTATTGATTCCAAAATTTCGTGCGCATGCACCGCACACAAAAATCAACGCAATAAATACCTGACTCACCTCTTACTTTCACTTCGTCCGCTAACATGCTGCGATGCAAATTTTTTATGCCTTTTTGTGCGTTCAAATTGGCCTAAATCCCTGAAATTTCTGATTCTTGGCGCGGGTTTTTGTTGCACGAATCAAAGGAAAAGATTCAAATGCGCCAGATGATTCCTGCGCGCTTCGCGCACCGTTCACTTGGAGGATTATTAACATGATCAATTTGTCGATGGCCGATCCCGAACACAACCTGCGTCCGCGCCTCACGGTTATCGGCGTTGGCGGAGCGGGCGGCAATGCCATCAACAACATGATCCGTTGTCAATTGGAAGGCTGCGACTTCATCGCCGCCAACACGGATTCTCAGGCATTGGCCATGTCTCTGGCGGGTCGCAAGATTCAGCTGGGCATAAATTTGTCGCGCGGTTTGGGCGCAGGCTCGAAATCCGACGTCGGCCGCGCCGCAGCCGAAGAGCAGCTCAACGACATCATGGCGAGCCTCGAAGGTTCGGACATGCTTTTCATTACGGCGGGCATGGGGGGCGGCACCGGCACGGGCGCGGCTCCCGTCATCGCGCGCGCCGCGCGTGAATCCGGAATTCTGACCGTCGGCGTCGTGACAAAGCCTTTCCACTTCGAAGGCAACAACCGCATGCGTCAGGCCGAATCCGGCATCAACGAGCTTCAACAATGGGTGGACACGCTTATCGTCATCCCTAACCAAAACCTTTTCCGCATCGCGAATGAAAAAACGACGTTTGCCGAAGCCTTCCGCTTGGCCGACGAAGTTCTGCATTGCGGCGTTCGCGGCATCACCGACCTCATGGTCATGCCGGGCTTCATGAACCTCGACTTCGCGGACGTAAAAACCGTGATGGGCGAAATGGGCAAGGCGATGATGGGCACGGGCGAAGCCGATGGCGACAACCGCGCAGTCCGCGCGGCCGAAGCCGCCATTTCCAACCCGCTGCTCGACGACGTGTCGATGAAGGGCGCGCGCGGCGTGCTCATCAACATTACGGGCGGGCTCGATATGACCCTGTTCGAAGTCGATCAGGCCGCCAACAGCATCCGCGAGGAAGTCGATCCCGAAGCGCAAATCAAGGTCGGTTCGACCTTGGGCGAAGCGCTGGACGGCAAAATCCGGGTGTCGGTCATTGCGACCGGCATCGATGCGGCGGCGCAGCGTCAGGCCGTTTCGACCTCAACATCGACGGGCGGGCTCAAGCCACGTCCTGCAACGGCGCCAAAGCCGCAGCAGACTCAAACGGCCTACGCGCAACCGGCCTATCCGCCACATACGGCGGCGGCTCCTGTGCAGCAGGTGACCCCTTCCGTGACCGCGCGAACCAACTACTTCACGATGCCGCAGGCGATAGTGCCGCCGACGACCGTTTTGCCTCACACTGCGCCCATTGAAGCGGTTAAGGCCGACGAGGTTGATTTCAAGGCGCACGAACCTGAAGAAATCAAAGCGGTAATCGAAGAAGAACCCGCACCTGTGCAGGAAGAAATCAAAACCGCCGCGCCGCCTTACGTGCATCAGGCTCCGCCCGCGCCGCCGTCTCCGCCAAGGGCTTCGGTTGAAGCACCACGCAGCGCGCGTCCGTCGTCGCCGATGGCGCCGCCGCCTTCGGAAATGCGCATGACGTCGTTATCGGCTCCGCCGCTTTCGCATCAGCCGGCGTCGGATCAGCGGCGCCAACGCCGCGCCGAATCTTTGTTCACGCGCATCACGGGCTTCGGGCTTGTGCGTCCGTCCTCGCAGCATCATGAGGACGAAGCTCACGAAGTCCAGATGGGCGATGAAGGTCTTGCGCCGCATGCCGACGTTCACCCGTCGGATCGTCCGGTGATGTCGGAACAGCCGGAAGACTTGCTGGAAATTCCGGCATTCCTGCGCCGTCAAAGCAACCACTAATAGAGAAATATTCCCTCTCCGCCCCTTTGCGGGGGAGAGGGTGCCGAGCGTTTGCGAGGCGGGTGAGGTGGCCTTCTTTACAAAAACTCCTCAATCGTCCGCGACAGCATCTCAAGGTCAACGGGTGTGCTCAGCGAATGGTCGCCCTTGACCAACGTAACTCGCGCGTCGTCGCACGTTATGTGCTGCACGATGCGCTCCGCGTATTCCCAAGGAACGTCCTCGTCCTTCATGCCCTGAAGCAACCTTACGGGGCAGGGCAGGGCCAAAGGCTTGTCCAAAACAAGATGTTTTCGCGCCTCTTCGATCAACCCCAACGTAATAGGCGCCATAAGGTCGGGAAGCTTTCCCTTTTCGTAATATACGCCCGTACGCCGCACTTTCTCGCGCTCGGCGTCAGTCAACTTTTCCCAAACGAGTTTTTCCGTAAAATCCGGCGCGGCGGCGACGCCGATAAAAGCCTTGATACGATCACGCCGCGCCTTGGCGAGCAGAAGCCCAAGCCAACCGCCCATCGACGACCCCACCACAATCTGCGGCCCGTCCGTCAGTTTGTCGAAAACGGCCAAGGTATCCTCAAGCCAAGCGCCGATGGTGGCTTCGGTAAAGACGCCCGACGACTTTCCGCACGCCCGATAATCGAATCGGACAAACGGCCAATTCCGTTCCGCCGCGCGTTGTGACAAAAAAGCCGCCTTCGTTCCTTCCATATCGGAACCAAAGCCGCTGAGAAACAAAACGCCGGGATTGTTTTTGTCTCCAACTTGTCGTTGATAAGCAAGGCGACAATCCGCTAGACTAAGAAATTCGATGGCCATGTCTTAATTTTCTCCGCGAGTCATGAAGGATATATCTAACAAGAAATCGATCCCGTTCAAAGCGAACTTGCTTAAAATCGCCTCGCGCCGCGCAGCGCGTCAGGGCGTTTTGCACCTGTGCGCAAAGCTCGACTATGGCGATCCGGCGCGCGAAACGGTCACGTTGGCCGTTCTTACCCAGCGCTTGGGTTGGCGCGCCATGATTGCCTCAAGCGGCGGTACGTTGGTCATCGATTCCGAACGCGCGGCGGTCAAACACGTCCGCATGCCGCTCGATTGCCACGGCGTTTTTGCCAATTGGCGCAACCGCGTGCACCTCGAAGCCTTGGTTCAGCGCGAACGCCCCGTCCTTATCCATGCGCACGGCTCGGGCACGGTGAATATGGGCTGCCGCCTAAGCCTCCAGCACCGCCTTCCGCTTGTCATCGACCTGACCCAACCTTTGCCCGACAATTCGACGACACGCAGCCTTATCGCGCTTATCGGGCGCACCTCATGCACGGTGCGCGTTCCCACCTATATGATGGAAAAGCACCTCACGTCGAAGTTTCAAATCAATCCCGCCATCGTGACGCGCATCCCGCCGGGCATCGACCTGCAAAGCTATAATCCGGCGGCAATCAGCGCCGAGCGCCTGCATAACCTCAGCCGCTTGTGGCGTCTGCCCGAACAAGCCATGGTCATCCTGATGCCGATGCCCATAGAGCCCGACATGGGCCACGCCGTTTTTCTGCAAGCCCTGTCCAAGAACAAGGACGAAAACGTCTACGCTATCATGGTGGGCAGCGACCGCAACGCGCCGGGCCTCAGGCAACAGATCGAACAAAGCGTCGAAGGCTTGGGCCTCAACGGCAAAGTCATCATGCCCGAAACGTGCCCCGACTGGCCGGCGGCGTTCTGGCTTGCGAATATTGTAGTCGTGCCCAACATCGCGCCGCGCGGGCAGAATCTGGAAATTCTCGACGCGCAAGCGTTGGGCAGGCCCGTGATGGTGACGGCGGTCGGCGCGAACGAAGAAATGGTCATGAGGGACGAAACGGCGTGGGTCTTGCCGCCCAACAACGTCCCCGCGTTGGCCAAAGCGCTGCACGACGCCGTGCACATGAACACCGATTTGCGCGTCAGTCTGGCCGACAACACGCGCTATTTCATCGAAGACAACTTCCCGCAGGCCAACTGGTTCAACAGCATGATGGAAGTGTACGAAAAGCTGATGAAAGGCCGCAAATCGGCCGAAGAAGAATCCAAAGTCGCCTGAATTTGATTTTGTCTTAAACCACCGCCGCGATGCTTCTCAGTTGAAACATCAGCTCGGTAGCCGATTGCGGAGCGCGCTGCTTGATCAGCGCCTCGACGCGGTTTTGAATGATCGAAAAGCATTTGCGGAAGCTCGACTCGCGTTCGTCGTCGGTCAAAGCCGCGCAGGGGTCTTCGACGGGCCAATGAACGCGCACGGGGTCGCCGGGCCATTGGGGGCAGCGTTCCCGCGCCTCTTCCGACAGGGTTACGATAACGTCCACCAGAATGGACCGTGGAGACAGGAAAAAGCGGTCAAGACTCTGGGGCTGCAACCCTTCGGTGAAAACGCCGTTTTCGTCCAAAAGCTGCAAAGCGCGCTCGTCGGGCTTCACGGCGGCGTTGCATCCGGCGCTAAAGGCGACAAAACGCTCGCCGCCCGTGTGCATTAAAAGCGCCTCGGCCAGAATGCCCCTAACGGCATCCTTCGTTGATACAAAAAGGACAGTCGTCGGCGTTGGATTCATGATTTATTCATTTTTCACTGCCGGAATTTCGAATCGTGAAGCTCACTCTAGAGGGTGCGGATTCATATGGTCAACGGCGCATAAAACAATTTTGCCATGCGTTGCAAGAATGACTCACATTGCCTGCGCAAGATTCGGCAAACGCAAAACACTTTCCTTTGTCGGCGTGACGCGTTAGAAATGAATTATTCAACGAACTCATAAGGCTTAAACAACATGTCGCGTCGTCTCACATTGCCGGATGGAAGCATCAAAGAATTTTCCGGCTCCGTAACGGGTTTGGAACTTGCCGCCTCGATCGGCAAAGGACTCGCCGCCGCCGCGCTCGCGGTCAAGGTGGATGGAGAGCTTCGCGATCTCCTTCGTCCCATCGAAAAAGATTCGAAGGTCGAAATCGTCACGCGTAAATCGCCCGAAGCGCTCGACCTCATCCGCCACGACACGGCGCATATATTGGCCGAAGCGGTGCAAGAGCTTTTCCCCGGCACGCAAGTGACCATCGGCCCCAACGTCGAAAACGGCTTTTACTACGACTTCGCGCGCGACGAGCCGTTCAGCACCGACGACTTTCCTAAAATCGAAGCCAAAATGCGCGAGATTGTCGCGGCCGACAAGCCGCTGGTACGCGAAGAATGGGCGCGCGGCGACGCGATCGAATATTTCGAAACGCGCGGCGAAAAGTACAAGGCCGAGCTCATCCGCGACCTGCCTGCCGACCAAATCATCACCACGTATTCCCAAGGCAAGTGGAAAGACCTTTGCCGCGGCCCGCACATGCCCTCGACGGGCAAAACGGG
>CAZQOE010000011.1:0-17442 GCA_964594935.1 uncultured Rhodospirillaceae bacterium
ATCATTGCAACGGCGCTCATCGATACGGGAAGCCGCATGGACGAAGTCATTTTCGAAGAATTCAAAGGAACGGGCAATTCGGAAATCATCCTTGATCGCAAACTTTCCGATCGTCGCACCTTCCCGTCCATCGACATCACGAAGTCCGGCACGCGCAAAGAAGAGTTGCTGGTCGACAAGGCCACGATTTCGAAAATGTGGGTTTTGCGCCGCGTGCTAATGCCTATGGGCGTTACCGATGCGATGGAATTTCTGCTCGACAAGCTCAAGTATTCGAAAACCAACGCGGACTTTTTCGATAGCATGGGGCAGGGCGGCGGAAACGAAAATAGCGGCGGCGGAAGCGCGCCGACCGTGCAAAGGGCAACCATCGCGCGCCGCAGCTCGTCGTCGGGTTCGACGAATTCGGATAAAGACTAAAGTTTAGTGCTTCTTTTCGCTTTCGCCGGACGAGGCGGGGGCGATCCCGGCCTTTTCGACGCGGTTGCGCCCGCCCTTTTTGGCGGCATAAAGTGCGACATCGGCGCGGTGTAAGAGCGTTTCGATGTTGCTGTCTTCCGGAGAAAGCTGGGCAATCCCGATGCTAACGGTGCAGGAAACGGCGACATGTCCGGCGATGATGGGCTTTTCCTGAATATGCGATCGCAAGCGCTCTGCGACATCATAGGCCGCTGCCAACGACGTTTCCGGAAGCACGACGGCAAACTCTTCCCCCCCGACGCGGCCAATAGAGTCGGATTGGCGAAGGCTTTCAAGCGCGCGTTTGACGACACCCTGGATTATGGTGTCCCCCGTGGCGTGACCGAAGGTGTCGTTGATCGGCTTGAAATGATCGATATCGATCATCATGGCCGTTAAGTCGCGCGAGAAGCGGCGGGCGCGGCGAACCTCTTGCTCCGCCAGATTTTCAAAATGACGGCGATTGCTTATGCCCGTGAGCGCGTCTGTCGAAGCTTGCCGGAAAAGCTCAGCCTCCAGCTCTTTGCGCTGGGAGATGTCGTTAAGCGCGACAAGAAAAGCCTGTGCGCCGTTGTATTCGAGAAGGATGGCCGCCAGCTCGGCGATAAAAACGCGCCCCTGCGCCGTTTTCATGCGAACTTCGATGTCGCGAATATCCTGAACGGTTTTGAAAAGATTGTGAAGGTTGATGCGATCTTGCGGATCGACATACAAATCAACAGCCTTGGTATGAAGAAACTGGCTCGCGCTTCGTTGAAACAATAAACAGCTTTTGCGGTTGACGAAAAGAAGCTGCCCGTCCGCACGTCGCGCGATATAAACGGGGTAGGGCAGAATTTCGAGCACGGCGCGAAGCTTTTGCTCGTTTTTAAGCAAACTATATTCAAGCTCGACCTGCCGCGTGATGTCGAACGCGGTCAGCATCATCGCGGGCCCGCCTGGCCATTTGACGACGCGCAGCGTCAGGGCGATCCAGATCTCCTTTCCGTCTTTCCGCACCGCGCGGGACCGCCCGATAAAGGGCGGCTTCATGCCGCGCATCATTTCGTCGTATTCGACTTCGAAGCGCGGCCAAACGTCGTTGGGAACGAGCGAGCGCAAAAGGGGCAGGGCGAGAACTTCTGCCGCGCTTGAAAAACCAAACACGGAGGCGAAGGCCTCGTTGACATAAAGGGCCTTGAAGTTGCGATGGACAAGAATTCCTTGAACGGAATCATCGAGAAGGGATTTAAAATTAGGCAATCGCCGCCTTTTTTTTCGTCGGTCCGCGAGCCTTGGGTCCGTGCGCCGCCGGTCGTGTGAGGAGTGAGGGTGTTTCGTCGTCATGAACGGGAAATCGTGATTATGAAAGCCTAAAAATGGACAGACGGCCAAGTATGCCCAAAAATTCGGGGAACAAATAGCCCTAAGATGTGGAGGGGTGCGAAGACGCGTCCCAGTTGGTGTTTTCTATCACTCTAAGGGCGGGCCCCCGCTTCTTTTTTTGGACGGATTCTTTAAAAAGGGCGCCTTCGCGCTGAGCAAGATAAATCGCAATTTCGGGGGAACGCGTAAGATCGGAAATCTCTTTTGCTGTGAGCCTTAGGTCGGAAGGATCAGAAACGGGCACCCCCATGATGCCGTTTTCCGCCATCCACACGCCGTAATAAATAAGGCCGATGAGGCAGGACAAATCGTGGAACAAACCGCCAATGCGCCGCGCCATCGAACGAAACTCCGGACTTTTCCATCCGCTCGTCAGGGCGACGCGCGTAAGGGCGTGAACGAAATCGTTGCCAAAAGCGTCGCTATCCGGTTGCTTTAGCGAAGACGAATGAAGCCATTTTTTTATAGCCGTCTTGTTTTCGAGCAAAAACTCCGTTTCGGGATCCAGGTGCATCGGAAGCCAGGAAACCAACTCCAGTTGTTCCATAACGGCATCCAACCCAAGGCGTTCTGCCCGAATGTATGAAAAGCCATAGGCGTCCCGTGAAAAATCTTGGGGCAGGGGCGCGGCGGCCAAAATTTCCGCGCGGTTGCGGGAGAGTTTTTCGCGTGCAAGCTCAAACCGCATCTGTAAATCGTCAAGGGTTAAAATTTGTCCCACAAAACCTCCGCCAAGGGGCCGTAATTTCCCCACAGAACCAGTTTATGAAATAATGATAAGGATATTGTTAATTAGGGATTTTTCTTTGCAATCCAAGCCCGTTAGGGCGCGGGATGGCTTAGAAAAACCCGTATCCCCGCGAAAGCGGGGATCAAGGCCACAAGTTGACCAAACCAAGGAAAGCCCCCCTTCCTCTGTTTGCTTTCATTCGCAAATTCTCCTATGTGTCCGCCATGTTTTCTTTCGATGTCATCGTTATCGGGGCGGGACACGCGGGCTGCGAAGCGGCCGCAGCAGCGGCGCGGCTTGGCGCGCGCACGCTTTTGCTCACGCACAAAATCGAAACCATCGGGGAAATGTCTTGCAATCCCGCCATCGGCGGATTGGGCAAAGGACACCTAGTGCGCGAGATCGACGCGCTCGACGGAGTCATGGGGCGCGTCGCGGACGCTTCGGGGATTCAGTTTCGCGTTCTTAATCGCAGCAAAGGGCCGGCTGTTCAGGGCCTGCGCGCGCAGGCGGACCGGAAGCTCTATCGGCGGGCGATGCAGTCCGCGCTTTTTACCCAGCCAAACCTTGAAATCCGCGCGGAAGCCGCAGAAGATTTAATCGCGGGAGACAACAACGAAATCGCAGGCGTTATTACGGCGTCGGGAGAAAGAATAGTCGCGCGCGCCGTTGTCGTGACAACGGGAACGTTCTTGCGAGGCCTTATCCATCAGGGCGAAACGCAAACGCCCGCCGGACGCATCGGAGAGCCACCCTCTTGTGGGTTAAGCGCCGCGCTGGAACGTCTGGGGTTTTCTCTCGGGCGACTGAAAACAGGCACCCCCGCAAGGCTTGACGGAAAAACCATCGATTGGGCCAACATGGAAATGCAGGCGGGCGACGAAAGGCCGGAGCCCTTCTCCACGCTTACAAAAAGCATTTCCAATCGCCAGGTTTCATGTGGAATCACGCACACGACAGATAAAACGCTCGAAATCATTCGCGCCAATCTAGATCGCGCACCGATGTACTCCGGCCAAATCAAAAGCAAGGGCCCAAGATATTGCCCCTCAATCGAAGACAAAGTTGTCCGGTTTGCCGATAAAGAACGGCACCAAATTTTTCTTGAGCCGGAAGGCCTGGATGACGATACGGTTTATCCGAACGGCATTTCGACATCGCTCCCTTGCGACGTTCAGGATAAATTTATACATTCAATCAAGGGGCTAGAGCGCGTTCGTGCTGTTCGTTTCGGGTACGCAATAGAATACGATTTCTGTGATCCGAGAGAAATGAGCTCGACGCTGGAGACGAAGCGGGTTTCGGGACTTTATTTCGCCGGACAAATCAACGGCACGACAGGATATGAAGAAGCGGCCGCCCTAGGCCTGATGGCCGGACTGAATGCGGCCCTGAAGATTTTGGGAAAACCCGCCTTCACGTTAAATCGCACACAAGCCTACATCGGCGTCTTGATCGACGACCTTATCACGCGAGGCGTGACGGAACCCTACCGCATGTTTACGTCACGCGCCGAGTACAGGCTGACTCTAAGGTCGGATAACGCGGATCAAAGATTGACCCCGCTGGGCATCGAAATTGGCTGCGTCGGAGATGAGCGCAAACGGGCGTTTAAAGACAAGCTGCAGAGCCTCAATGCCGCGCGAGCTCTTATGAGCGGTCTATCGGCATCCCCGAACAAATTGACAGCAAAAGGGCTTAAAGTTAATGCAGACGGCGTTGTCCGATCGGCTTTGGAGCTTATATCCTACGCTGATATTGATTTGCCGCTATTGGTCGGCGTTTGGCCGGAATTGTCCACCATAGAGCCGCAAATTGCCGAGCAACTCGAGATCGAGGGCAAATACGCGGGCTATGTCGGACGGCAGGACGAGGACATACGAGCGTTCCGAAAAGAAGAGGCCTTGGCGCTTCCTGCCGAGTTGGACGTTGACGCCATCGGAAGCCTTTCGACGGAGATTAAACAAAAACTCAAACTAGTTAGGCCGGAGACCTTGGGGGCGGCGGCCCGCATTCCCGGCATGACGCCGGCGGCCGTGATCTCGCTTTTGCGCTATGTAAAGCGCGAAAAAGGAGATACAAGTAGGGGCATTATTTAGGCGAGACCCCAGAAGACCCCATGAATCAAGACGAAAAAACATTTCTAGACGCATGCCCTGTTACTCATGAAACTATCCACAGGCTAACTGCTTATCAGAAGATTCTTTTTTCCTGGAATGAGAAAATGAACCTTGTGGCGGAAAGCACCTTGCCACACATCTGGACGCGCCATTTTCTCGATAGCGCCCAGTTGATGCGGCATGTCCCAGATACGGCAAAGACGCTTGCTGATATGGGGGCGGGCGCGGGTTTTCCGGGCCTCGTTCTGGCAATAATGGCGAAAGAAAAAAACACGCCGATTTGCGTCCACGCCATCGAAAGTACGGGAAAGAAGGCAACCTTCCTTCAGGCCGTTGTCGACGAATTGAAGCTGAACGTGGTTGTCCGCCGCGAGCGCGTCGAGGACATTAAAAACCTGAAAGCCGATATTGTTACAGCGCGGGCCCTGAAAGCGCTGCCGGAGACGTTGAAATATGCTAACCGCCTGATTCACAAAGACAGTATTTGCCTGTTTTTAAAAGGAAAAAGCCTGAGCGAAGAATTGACACAGGCGAAGAAATATTGGACATTCTCATCGAAAACGCACCAAAGCCAAAGCGACGATTCCGGAAATATTTTGGTTATAAGGAATCTCCAATACAAGACAAAACGCTAAACCTTAGGGCCAAATGACCACAGACTGCCGCATTCTTTCCGTCGTCAACCAAAAAGGCGGCGTTGGAAAAACGACCACGACCGTCAATCTGGCGACGGCGCTGGCTGCCGTCGGAAAGCGCGTCCTCGTCGTCGATGCGGATCCGCAGGGAAACGCATCGACGGGCCTTGGCTTTGTGCGCGCCGATCGCGGCACCGGTTGTTATGAGCTGATGTTCGACGGCCTGTCGGTCGAAGACGTGGCGAAGCCCACCGCCGTTCCCAATCTTTCCGTCATCACTTCCTCGACAGACCTTGCGGGCGCGGAGATTCAGCTCGTCACGCTCGAACGGCGCGAATCCCGCATGAAAGACGCGCTTGATCGCAGCGCCAAAGACTACGACGTCATCTTCATTGATTGTCCGCCCTCGCTGAACCTGATTACGCTGAACGCGCTTGTCGCTTCGCAGGGCGTCATCATTCCGTTGCAGCCGGAATTTTATGCGCTCGAGGGCGTCTCCAGTTTGTTGCAGACAATCGAAGCCGTTAGGGCGCGCTTCAATCCCGACCTTCAGATTCAGGGCGTGGTGCTGACGATGTACGACAAGCGCAACAGCCTTTCCGACGCCGTTGCCAGCGACGTTCGCGCGTACTTCGGGGAAAGGGTCTACGAGACGGTGATTCCGCGCAACGTGCGCGTTTCCGAGGCCCCGTCGCACGGCAAGCCCGTTCTGCTTTACGACCTTAAATGCAGCGGTTCGCGCGCGTACATGCAGCTGGCGAGCGAAGTCCTGCGGCGCGAATTCGGATTCAGGGACGAAAACGAGGAAACAGCCGTCGCCGTGGGCGAATAAACACAGTTTAGAATATTCTAAAAAGGAAAAGAAAGAAATGAGCAGCGCAAACCCAAAACCATCGCCCCTCGGCCGCGGACTTTCGGCTCTATTGGGCGACGTCGACGCGTCATATAAACCCGCGGCGCGCGTGGCGGAATCTCCCGCCACCGTATCTAAGGCCGGAGGGCTTCAGCGTATGCCGGTTGCGTGGCTTTCTTCCGGGGCCTTTCAGCCGCGCCATCATTTCGGCGACGAAGCGCTGCAAGAGCTGGCGGCGTCTATCCGCGAAAGAGGCATCCTCGAGCCCCTTTTGGTTCGGCCAAAGCCGGGCGCGCGCGACGCCTATGAAATAATCGCAGGCGAACGGCGGTGGCGCGCTGCGCAGATCGCCGGCGTGCACGACGTCCCTGTGCTTGTGCGTGAATTGACGGATCGCGAGGCGATGGAGTTCGGCATTATCGAAAACGTCCAGCGCGAGGATCTTTCGCCGATTGAAGAGGGCGAGGGGTACAAAAGGCTTATCGATGAATTCGGCCATACGCAAGACGCGCTCGCGAGGATTGTGGGCAAAAGCCGCCCGCACATCACGAACATGTTGCGCCTTCTAAATCTGCCCGAAGAAGTGCGGCAAATGATCTCCGACGGCGAGTTGACCACGGGCCATGCGCGGGCTCTTGTTCCGACAAAAAATCCTCTGGCCTTGGCGCGGGAGGTCGTCAGAAAAGGCCTCAACGTCCGTCAAACGGAAACGCTGGCCAAACGCAGTCAGGAAAACCCTGAAATTCACAAGAAACGAACCGGTTCAGATCAAAACGCGGATGTCGTGGTGCTTGAAAAAGAGCTAGAGCGCGTCATAGGCCTTAAGGTTAAAATAACCAATAAAGGCAAGGCCGGAACGCTGACCCTCTTCTACACAAGTCTGGATCAACTCGACGACATAATTAAGAAACTCAGAGCGTGAAGGGTTGCGAAGCTGAATATTTTCGTGCAGAATCGCAACTCCCGTTTCACAAAAGGATGAATGAACTGCCATGAGCGCGCAAGGAAACCAAGGCGAACCCGGCTTTCTTCTTATAATGGTCTTCGTCCTTTTGGTGGTGTTGGCCTGGGTTTTCTGGCGGGTTAGCGGGGATTTTTGGCTCAATTATTTTTTCCGTTGGCTGCGTTACGGCGAGTTGTGGATCGTCAACCTTTTTTCGGACCATCAATTCGACGCCTGTCTTGATTGGCTTCGCGTTGTTCCCGTGGCTAACGAATCTCCATCTCCGCAGGTTGTGAGGCTGACGAACGCCTGCTTTGGAAGCGCCTTTTTGAATCAAATCCCGAACGACAGCGCGGGGGTTTACTATAGGGCGTCAATTGCGTCGCTTTCGGCGATCGGCGGCGTCGCGATGGGTTATTATCGCTGGCCGTTGGCGGCTTTTCTCTTTGGCATCGGGTTTTGGTACATTTGGTCGTCCCCCTACAACAAGTTTATGACAAAACACTCGCTCGAATCGCTTATCGCGACGCAGGCGAAAATGTGGCCCATCATTTCGCCTATCGTGAAATTCAATCCGTCAAAATCGGGGCGTATTCTGGGAGACCCGGTTCCTGATAAACTGCCCCTTTTCGCAGAAGCGTTGTCGCCCGAGGAATGGATATCGTGGAACAGGATTTCGCTTACCAACGGAATCCCCGATCGCGACGCCGTTCGCCGCGCCTTCATCCAACAATTAGGCCCTCGCTGGAACGGCATCGCGTCGCTGCCGATACACATGAAAGGCCTTCTGGCAGCGTTTGCCCTTAAGGGCGCCCAAAAGCGGGAAGAAAGCGACACCTTCCTCGGCAAATTGGCGGAAAGCTGGTCTCCGAATGGGGGATTCCGCCCCGGCCTTGAGCTTACGGCGGAAATCGCCAAAATCCTGAAAGATCCCGCTTGTGGCGGGAAGCTTGAGCCGATTCTGGATCAACATGCGTGGCGCACGACGGCGCTGCTAGGAGCGTTGCGCTGGGCCCGGAACAACGGCGGCGTTTTGGCGCCAGCGCAGTTCCTGTGGATCCGGGCCGAGGACCGTGCGCTTTGGTACCCCTTGAACAATCTTGGCCGCCGCGCGTTTCACAGCGAGGGCGCGGGCGCCATTGCGCACTTTATGGCCGAAGTCGGGGCCAAAAAACCGCTGCCCATTCCCCGCGTCGACACAGCCGTCGTGACGCTCAACACCTATTTGCATGATCCCGACAAGCGCACGGTTCCCATCCCCCCGCGCGAGGGAGACGCATAAAAAAACCCGCTCCGAAAGGAGCGGGTTTTTATTTGTGCTTAAAGGCCCTAGCTGCGGCGATCTCCCGTCAGCGACAGCAAGAACTGAAAAGCGTTGATGAAGTTGAGGTAGAGGGACAACGCGCTGAACACGGCCACTTTGTCATTAGCCTCGACGCCATAAGATTCGGCATACGTCTGCTTGATGCGCTGGACGTCCCACGCCGTCAAGCCTGTGAAAATGGCGACGCCCGCGACGGAAACCATCCATTGCAGCATAGATGACATCATGAACAGGTTGACCACCGAAGCGATCAAAATCCCGAAAACGCCCATCATAAGAAACGCGCCCATACCCGCAAGATTGGCCTTCGTCGTATAGCCCCAAAGGCTCATGGCGCCGAAGGTTGCTGCCGTCACGAAAAAAGCGCGCGCGATGCTGGCGTCTGTGAACGTCAAAAAGATCGCGCCCATCGACAGGCCCATCGTGCCGCAGAACAAAAAGAAAAGAGTTTTGAGGCCGGAAGAAGTTATCGTGCTCATGCGGAAATTCATCAGCATGATGAACCCCAGAGGAGCAAACGCGACAAGCCAACGCACCGGCGATCCGAAAATCATCTGGGCCAAAACCGTATGCGCTGTAATCCACGCCAGAAGACCGGTCAACGCCAAGCCGCCGGCCATATAGCCGAAAATGCGCTGCATGTGGCCGCGCAATCCGGCGTCCAGCGTAACGCGGTCAAGCCCGGCAACGCCGGAACGGAAGAAGGGGTCGTTCATAGAGTCTCCTCAGAGTTAAAGAAGAAGGCACGGATAATATGTGCTTACCCGCCCGCCTTTTCAACACCAAACGGAAAACCAAAGAAAGAACAGGACGTTGAGCAGAAAAAAGACCCGGGAATACCGGGCCTTTTCTATATGGTAAGAAACAGATTATGCGGCAACGCTTGGGTCTCGAACCAAGCGTTCGATTTCGTCTTTTATGCTAAGTTTTAGGGATTTCAGGCGGCTAAGAACAAGGTGATCTTCGCCAAGGCCAAGCGCCCTTTCTCGCAGTTGTTGATCGATATCGGCGTGTTTTTTCTTAAGGGCCTCAATACGTTTTTCAAGAGCCATAACAATCCTCCCGAGAGTTGAAAGGAACCGTTTATGCGAACAAGAGTCATACCACAAAAAGCCCCTTTCGGGGCGGCAAAAATTTTTTAAGAACGCAATAAACGTTCTTTTTTTCTGATTATTTCTGTACTGCAATGAACTTTATCTCCCAAACCCTGCTTTTTTGCGGGGATCATAGGAATTCTTTTTTGCCCACTTTTCAATGAAGTCGGTCAAGTCCTGCGGTACGGGAGCAGGCAATGCGATTTTCAATTTGACGAACATGTCCCCCGCAGGAGAGCCCGCGACGCCCATGCCCTTGAGTCGCAACGACGTGCCGGAATTTGATCCTTTGGGGATTTTGATGGAAACGGAACCGCTCAACGTCGGAACCGTAACGGAAGCGCCTAAAACCGCCTCCTGTAAACTGACGGGAAGCTCCAGAATAATGTCGCGGTCTTTGCGTGTGAAATAAGGATGCGGATCAACGCGGATTTCGACGATAGCGTCTCCGGCAGCGCCGCCGATGCCCGGCAATCCCTGTCCCTTCAAGCGCAGCTTGTGCCCATCTTCGACCCCGGCGGGAACCGAGATGTCGAGCGTTTTGTCGTTTGTCAGGGTTACGCGTTTTTTACCTCCAAGGCACGCGTCGACAAAAGAGACGGTCGTCGTATACGTCACGTCGCTTCCTTTTACGCCGCCCCCCATGCCGCCCGCGCCGCCGGCGCGGTGCCGTTGCGGGTTTGCCGCGCCCATGAATTCGGCGAAAATATCCCCCATGCTGCCGAAGGCGGAAAAAGGATCCTCGCCCCTGCCGCCGAAGCCGGACCTTGTGCTGCGATAGGTCCCGCTAAAGGGATCTCCTCCGCCGAAGGGATTCCCTCCGCCAAAGTCCTGTTGCTGCCCTTGCGCATTAATGTCGCCGCGGTCGAATTGCGAGCGCTTGGCGGGATCCGAAAGAAGATCGTAGGCCGCCGTAACGTCCTTGAACTTTTGTTCGATGTCTTTGCGTCCGGGGTTGACGTCGGGATGCAGTTTTTTGGCAAGCTTGCGGTAGGCGCTTTTAATCTCGTTCGCGGTGGCGGTTTTGGAAACGCCGAGAGTCTGGTATGGGTCGAACATGGGAAAGACAGTAAACAGGAAACAGCAAACGGAAAAGAAGATTTTTCTTTACGATAACACGACAAAACGGCAGTCTTCCTTGCCCATGGCTAAACCGACCCTAACGCTCGATATTCAAATAACCGCGCCCCCTTGGCGACGGGCGAAGGGGCTTCGCGCGCGGCTGCAAAAGGCGGCTCAAGCGACATGGGCAAGCCTTCCGTCGGCGCTGCGTTTTTCATCGTCCGCGACCGTTCTTCTGGCTTCGGACGCCAAAGTGCGGCAGCTCAACTTCGGTTTTCGCGGCATGAATAAGCCGACGAACGTTTTATCTTTTCCCCAATTTTTGCCGCAAGAACTTCGGCACCAAGCAAAACGGCAAAAGCCCGTTGAGCTTGGCGACATTGTTCTTGCGTATAACCGCATGGCCGTTGAAGCAAAAAAAGAAAACAAGACCCCCATCGATCACGCTACGCACCTTGTCGTTCACGGCCTTTTGCACCTTTTTGGCTATGATCATATGCGAGACGGTGACGCAAATAAGATGGAAAGGCTGGAAATCGAAATTCTGAAATCGATGGGGCTGCCGAGCCCTTATGTGCAAACCGAGAAAAAGAGCAATATCGGGGCGTTAAATAAAAATTAACGAATTAGCCCCTAATAAAGACGATGGCATTTCGCCTGAATAAAGTGATTTGCGGGTAACCCTCTACCTACCCATTCATTCCAACCTCTTAAGGAGACGAAAACATGATCACGACAAAAGCCCCGGCGCAAAAGCGTCTGGAACAGCAAAAAAAGGGTTTTACCCTCACCGAAATCGCCATCGTTCTTGGCATCATGGGCCTGGTTCTGGGCGCAATCTGGGTCGCGGCGTCGGGCGTGTATAACAACCAACGCGTTAATACGGCAGCAACGACAGTTATGCAAACGGTGCAAGGCATTCGTTCGCTTTATGCCACATCAAGCACGACCGGAGTCGGACAAGTCAACATAACGACTCAGCTCATAAATGCAGGCGCATTACCAAGCAACATCGTTAGTGGAGCAACAACGGCCGGACCATTCCCGGGCGGATTTACGGCCGTTGCGTCTAACGGCGACGCTGGTGGCGGAAATGGTTTTGTTATTTCCATGTCCGGTGCCACACGGGCCGCATGTATCAATCTTCTGACCCAAATCGGCGGGACGGGGCGGGATCCGGGCCTGTACAGGGCAGCTGCAAAAACACCGTCTGTTTTAACGGCTGCTACGGCGATCACCGATAACGTTGACACGGTTGCCGCAACGCCGGCTGCGCTGACCGTTCCCGTAACGCCCGCTTTGGCGTCGGCGGCAGAAGGCGCTAACCGTATTGGTGGATGTATTGGCGCCGCGCCTGCGGCTACCTATACGGTAATATTCGGGTTTACCCTGAAATAGGGAATATATCCTATAACAGATAAAGGGCGGGGGGCTTCGACTCCCCGCTTTTTCTTTGCGCGCAGGGTTTTCCCCTATTTATTTTCTGTAAAACCTGTTCATAATCTCGTCAGGCCGCCAGCGAAAATGGGGGTTTTCGAGCACCGAGGCGGAGCGTACTTCTGTACGTGAGCATCGGAGCGCAGAAAAGCGCCATTTGCAGCAAGGCCTCACGAGATTACGAACAGGGTTATATGGTCGCGCGCGTCACCACGGTCGCATTCGAAGGCACAAACGTTCTCGACATCGACGTTCAGGTTCAAATGTCGTCGGGAATACCCAAATTCAATTTGGTTGGCCTGCCCGACAAAGCCGTTGCCGAAAGCCGCGAACGCGTCCGCGCGGCGTTGTTTGCTTTGGGGCTTGCGCTGCCTGCCAAGCACATTGCCGTCAACCTTGCGCCCGCGGACGTGTTAAAAGAAGGCTCGCACTTCGATTTACCGATTGCGCTCGGCCTTCTGGCGGCAATGGGCGTTTTACCTGCGGAAGAAATCTCGCGGTACACGGCGCTCGGAGAATTGGCGCTTGATGGGGCGCTGTCGTCCGTGGCGGGAGTCCTTCCTGCAGCGGTTAACGCCAGCGCTGCGGGACGTGGCCTCATTTGCCCCGCCAAAAACGGAGGTGAAGCCGTTTGGGCAAGAGAGCTAGAGGTTCTCGCCGCCCCCTCGCTGCTCGCGCTCATCAACCATTTTAAGGGCACACAGGTTCTGGGACGGCCCGAAGCTAAGCTTCAACCCGAAGACGTCGGGTTTGCCGACTTACGCGACATCAAAGGGCAGGAAACGGCCAAGCGCGCGCTCGAAGTCGTGGCGGCCGGTGGCCACAATTTGCTGATGATCGGCCCCCCGGGCGCCGGAAAAAGCATGTTGGCGTCGCGCTTGCCGGGCATTTTGCCGCCGCTTGCTCCCGACGAGGCGCTTGAAGTTTCAATGATTCACTCGCTAGCCGGTTTGTTGGACGAAGGAAAGCTTCTGCGCCGCCGCCCGTTCCGCGACCCGCACCATTCGGCGTCTTTGCCTTCGCTTATCGGCGGCGGCGTTCGCGCCAAGCCGGGAGAAATCTCGCTTGCGCACAACGGCGTTTTGTTCCTCGACGAACTGCCCGAATACCAGCGCGCCACGCTCGAAGCCTTGCGCCAGCCGCTCGAAACGGGCCGCGCCGTCGTCGCGCGGGCCAATCACCACGTCACATATCCCGCGCGCGTGCAGTTAATCGCGGCGATGAACCCCTGCCGCTGCGGCTTTCTTGCCGATCCCTCGCGGACGTGCGGCCGTGCGCCCAAATGCGCCGCCGATTACCAAGCGCGCATTTCCGGCCCGCTGTTCGACCGCATCGATTGCCACGTCGACGTTCCCGCCGTTAGTGCGTCGGACCTCAGCCTTCCGCCGCCCGCCGAAGATTCCGCCGCCGTTGCCGCGCGCGTTTTGTCGGCAAGGGAGATACAAACCGCGCGGTATAAAAATATATCTAATGATAATCCAAACGCGTCGGCGCCGCGCACCAATGCCGAAGCCGACGGCGAACTGCTCGAAAAAATCGCCGCGCCCGACCAAGCGGGGCGGAATCTTTTGACCCAAGCGACCGAGCAAATGAAACTTTCCGCGCGCGGCTATCACCGCGTTTTGCGCGTGGCGCGGACGCTGGCTGATCTGGAAGGACGCGAAGGCGTGACGCGAACGCACGTCGCGGAAGCCCTGAGTTACAGGCGGCTAAACCTCGGAAAGTAGCGGAAAAACGGCATTTTCATCCCCTTGCCGGAGTGGTTGCGGGAGGGGTATATAAGAACTTCATATTGCGAGGAGAACGCCATGTTACGCACCCAAATCAACGACGCGATGAAAGACGCCTTGCGCGCGAAAGACGAGCGAACGCTGGCCACGACCCGCCTCATTATTTCGCGCATGCGCGACCTCGACATCGCCGCGCGGCCCAAGGGGAACGCTGATGGCATCGGCGACGCCGAAATTCTCACGATGCTTCAGGGCATGATCAAGCAGCGCCGCGAATCCATCGCGATGTACGAAAAAGGCAACCGTCCCGACCTGGTCAAACAGGAAAGCGAAGAAATCGCGGTCATCGAACGCTTTATGCCCAAACAAATGGACGCCGACGCCGTCAGCGCCGCGATTGAAAAGGCTATCGCCGCGACCGGCGCTGCCGGTATCAAGGACATGGGCAAGGTGATGGGCGAACTTAAAAAGACATATGCCGGACAGATGGACTTCTCGCAAGCCGGAGCCGCCGTAAAGGCGAAGCTGGCCGGATAGCTCAAGGCGCCATGTCCTTTTCCCCATCCTTTCTCGAAGAAATACGCAACAGGTTGCCATTATCGGGCGTCGTCAACGCGCGGATACGCATGGTGCGCGCGGGCCGCGAGTTCAAGGGCTGCTGCCCCTTTCATAACGAAAAGACGCCAAGCTTTTACGTCAACGATGACAAGCAGTTTTATCACTGCTTCGGTTGCGGCGCGCATGGCGACGTTATCGGCTTCGTCATGCGCCACGACCACCTGAGCTTTCCCGAAGCGGTCGAATCCCTCGCGGGGCAGGCGGGCCTGCAGGTTCCCCGCGACACGCCCGTCGAGCGCGAAAAGTTCGATGCCGAAAAACGCCTCTATCAATTGCTCGATCGCGCGACGGCGTGGTTTGAAGAACAGCTATTTGCCCCCACGGGGCGGGAAGCGCTGGCTTATCTGCGCGACCGCGGCCTGAACGACGAGGCCATTCGCCGCTTTCGGCTCGGCTATGCGCCGAACGACGGCCAAAGCCTGCTTCGCAAACTGACGGGCGAGGGATTCTCAATCGACGATATCGTCGCCGTGGGCCTTGCCAAAAAAGCCGAAGACCGCAACGAACACTACAGCTTCTTCCGCAACCGCGTGATTTTCCCCGTTGGCGACAGGCGCGGTCGCTCGGTCGCTTTTGGCGCGCGCATTCTGGGCGAAGGCGAACCCAAATACCTCAACTCCCCCGACCATGCGCTGTTTCACAAAGGGCATTTGCTTTACGGCCTTTCTCGCGCGCGGACGGCCCTGTCACAGGGACAGCCTATCATCGTCGTTGAAGGCTATATGGATGTAATCGCGCTGGTCGAAGCGGGATACAGCGGGGCCACAGCGCCCCTTGGCACGTCGTTGACCGACGACCAGATACAGATTTTATGGAAGCTTCTGCCCCCGCCCGAATCTCGCGAGGCGTCTCGCGACTATAGCCCCATACTTTGCTTTGACGGAGATAACGCGGGCCTTCGCGCCGCCGCGCGCGCTGTCGATCATGCTCTTCCGTTTATAACACCCTCGCAAACGCTGCGCATCGCGACGATTACGGGCGCTAAGGATCCCGACGAGCTGATTAGAAAATCCGGCAAATCCGCATTCGATGCCGTGCTGAAGCAGGCCCAACCCATGATTGACGTTTTGTGGAATCTGTCGCTCACGGGACGCCAAATGCGCACGCCCGAAGAACGCGGCGCCTTTACCGCAGCGCTTAAAAAGCGCGTCAATCAGATTAAAGACGAAACGCTGCGCGAGCTTTACCGCAACGAATTCAAAAAGCGCATCGACGACGCCTTTGGATGGAAGCCCAAAAACTTTACGCCCCAAACCCGCGGCAAAAATGCGCAACCGCAAACGCCCTATCTGGGCGCGCGCGTACCGCCGCAAAGCAGGGGGCGGGCAAGGGAAAGGATTTTCCTCGCGCTGATGATCAATCATCCGGGCTTGTTCGACGAATTCGGCGAAAACTTCACGTTGCTGGATATTCAAACGCCCGAATTTGCGTCGTTACGAGAGAAAATTGTCGCGCACCTGTCGCAGGAACACGATACCCCGCCGACGCCGGACGAATTGCGCCGCGCTTTGTCCGAATCCCATGGTTCTCCGTTTGCGCACGAGAAAGACAGCGAAGCGCTTAACGAAATTCTATCGCCCGCAGCCTACATCGGCGCGGCAAAAGCCGCCCGTCCCGATGCTGCGCCGGAAGAGGCGCGCGAGGCTTGGCAGGCCATATGGGCGGCGATTGAGCAGGAAAAGGTCGAGGCCGAAAGCCGTCAAAGGGCGAAGGATTCGTGGGCGAACTAGGCAAAAGGTTCCCGTCCGCAAAAGGCGGATATACATTTTTTCTCCCTAAATCAGTGTTTATTCTTCTTCGGTCGCGGCTTCGCCGTCTTCTCCGGCAGCGCCCATCATCACGCCCGCAACAAGCCCCGCGTTCGAACGTATCTTTTGCTCGATGGCGTCCGCGACTTGAGGATTATCGCGCAGGTATTGCTTGGCGTTTTCGCGGCCTTGCCCGATGCGCTGCCCGTCGTAGGAAAACCACGCGCCGGATTTTTCAACGACGCCCGCCTGCGCGCCTAGGTCGATCAATTCGCCGGTTTTCGAGATTCCCTCGCCGTACATGATGTCGAATTCCACGGTGCGGAACGGCGGCGCAAGCTTGTTTTTCACGACCTTCACGCGCGTCTGGTTGCCGACAACAACTTCGCGATCCTTGATCGCGCCGATGCGGCGGATATCAAGCCGGACGGAGGCATAAAACTTCAACGCATTGCCGCCCGTCGTCGTTTCGGGGTTGCCGAACATGACGCCGATTTTCATACGGATTTGATTGATGAAAATGACCATGCACCGCGATTTGGAAATAGAGCCTGTAAGCTTACGCAGCGCTTGGCTCATCAGGCGGGCCTGCAAGCCCATGTGGCTGTCGCCCATCTCGCCTTCCAGTTCGGCGCGGGGAACAAGCGCGGCGACGGAATCGACGACCAAAACGTCGATGGCACCAGACCGCACGAGCGTGTCGGCGATTTCAAGCGCCTGTTCGCCCGCATCGGGCTGCGAGATGAGAAGGTTTTCAATATCGACGCCCAGTTTGCGGGCATAAATGGGGTCAAGCGCATGTTCGGCGTCGACAAAAGCGCAAGCGCCGCCCAGCTTTTGAGCCTGCGCCACGACGTGCAACGCAAGCGTGGTTTTGCCGGAACTTTCCGGCCCGTAGATTTCGACAATACGCCCGCGCGGCAAGCCGCCAATGCCAAGCGCGATATCGAGCCCAAGAGAACCGGTGGAAATGGTTTCGATTTCCGTCGCGGCTTCTTTCGCGCCGAGCTTCATAACGGAGCCCTTGCCGAAAGCGCGCTCAATCTGGCTGAGAGCGGCATCAAGGGCTTTCTGGCGTTCGGGGTTCATGCCTTTTTCCTTGTCTTCTTTTTCGACGATATGAAGGTTGGTGGTGCGCGGTGCCATGGAAAACTCCTCTGATTAGCAGGAAAGGAAAAAACGAGAAACAGAAGACCGATGTTTATGTTTTGTTCTTTTACGCTCGTTCCTGCCCGCACGCAAGTTCTTTTTTTGTTCTCACCCATAGATTCTTATAGTTCTTTGTATTTATTGCTCTTTTACGCGAAACACGCCCCAAGGCGTT
>CAZQOE010000012.1:0-17223 GCA_964594935.1 uncultured Rhodospirillaceae bacterium
GCCGACCATGGCTTCGCCCGTCGATTTTTCTTTAACGTCGACCTTGATGTCGGCGCGATCCGGCTGGCCGCCGTCAACCGGCGTCACTTTGACCTCCGAGAAGAAGCCCAAGTCCTTAAGTTTCTGTTCCGACTTATGCAGCGCCGTGGTGCTGAAGGGATCGTTTTCGGCCAACTGCATTTCGCGACGAACCACTTTGTCGACCGTGCTTGTATTGCCGTTGATGTCGATGCGGCCGACAAAGACGCGCTCTCCTTGCTTGACGACGTAATTAAGGTCGACAAGGCGTTCTTCCTTGCGGCGATCTGCGGCAGGCGTGACGGTCGCGAAGGCGTATTGGCGATCGCCCAAGGCCGCCGTCAGCTTCGAAACCGACTTTTCGATTTTATCGGCGCTGTATCTCTGTCCTTCTTTCGTCGACACATATTGATCTAGCGTATTTCCGTCCAACCCCTTGATTTCGCTTGTAATCGACACTTTTCCGAATTTGTAACGGGGGCCTTCCTCGATCGAGAAAGTCACGAAGAAATCGTCCTTTTCGGGCGTCAGTTCCGCAACGGCCGATAGAACGCGGAAATCGACATATCCTTCGTTGAGATAAAATTTCCGCAGCAATTCCTTGTCATAGCCCATACGATCCGGATCGTAGTAATCGGACGACGAGAATACCCTCCACCAAGCGCTTTCGCGCGTGCTGACCGCTTCGCGCAGTTCGTCTTCCGAAAAATTCTCGTTTCCGACAAACTTGATTTTGCGAATGCCGGTGCGCGCACCTTCGGCGATTTCGAAAACGAGATCGACGCGGTTTTGTTCCAGCTTCACGATCTTGGGGTCAACCGCCGCGGAAAAACGCCCCGAGCGATGATAGAGATCCAAAATTCTTTGCACGTCCCGCTCGACGCGGGGAAGCGTGTAAACCATGCGCGATTTAAGCTGAACTTCTTTTTCCAGATCTTCCGTGGAAATGGCGTCGTTGCCTTCGAACGTCACGCGGTTCAGGATCGGGTTTTCCACGACCTGCACGACAAGGGAACTTCCCTGCATCGCAATCGACACATCGGCAAAAAGGCCAGTCGCATAAAGGGCTTTTAAGGCCGCGTCTATTTTTTCGGGCGTCGCTTCGTCGCCTTTGCCGAGGCTCAGGTAGGAAACGACGGTTTCCGGCTCAAGGCGTTCAATGCCATCGACGCGGATGTCGCTGATAATAGGAGAAGACGGGGGCATGAAAGCCGCAGCCTGACCCGCGCAAAGGCAAAGGAAAAGCCCGCATCCGAGAAACACCCGCAAACAACGCGCTAACTGTCCGGCCATTAATAAAAAATCCCGAGTTGAATCAAACAAGGGGACAGGTTAAGAGATTAAGGTATGCGGCACAAGATATTTTAGTTAACGGTTTTCCCTTTGTTCTTCCGGACTTTATGGATGTTATCCATGACCTCTCGCCCTCTTGAGATTGCCGCTTTCCTCGAACAGAACGGGTGGGATCGCGCCGAAATGCACGCCCTGAACGGCGATTTTTCGACGCGGCGCTATGCGCGGCTCTCACTGGCATCTGGAAAAACGGCTTTCCTGATGGATGCGGATGTAGACCAAAAGACGCCCCAATTTGTTGCGCTGGCAAAAATTTTGCGCGGTTATGGCATCAAGACTCCTGAAATTTATGCGGCCCGTCCTGAACGCGGATTGGTTCTGATGGAGGATTTAGGGTCGCGCAACGTCGGTTTCCTTCTTGACGGGGGAGAAGCCCCGTTGCCGTATTTTCTGCGGGCGGCGGATATTCTCGCCAAGATGCATCGGGAATTCGATCCCGCATCCGTCCAAAACATCGGGCTTTCCCTTTTCGACGCCGAGCTTTTTACGGCGCAAGCCGAGCTTTTTCTCGACGCCTATTTTCCCGTCGTCATGGGGCGCGAGGCGTCGGGTGAAGAGCGCGAGGAGTTTCGCGCCGCGTGGCAGGTTGTCTTGCGCGCCATAGACCATATGCCGAGAAGCCTTCTGCTCCGCGATTTCATGCCCGATAATTTGATGGATTTGCCGAACGGCGAGCTTGGCGTTTTGGATTTTCAGGACGGGGGCATAGGTCCTGTCGCATATGATTTAGCCTCGCTTTGCGAAGAAGTGCGGCGCGACGGGGGTTTTGCCTTGTTGCCGCAAGTCATCGACCGGTATCTCGCTTCCGCCCAAAGTTCCGTTTCCGCCCCTGACCTGCTGGGCGCTTGCAGGATTTTATCGGCCCAGCGCCATATGCGTATTCTGGGCATTATCGCACGTTTGTCCACGCGAACGGGCCAATGCGATAAATTCGCTTTTTTCCCGCGAATCCGGCATCATTTGGCGTTGTTATTAAATGACCCCGCCTTGCTTCCGGTAAGAGGGTGGGTTGAAACTTTTGACCGAATTTTAGAATGACGCAGCGCTTTTCTTCCACCGCCATGGTTCTTGCCGCAGGCATCGGTTTGCGCATGAGACCGTTGACGCTTAAAACGCCAAAGCCGCTGCAAAGAATTAAAGGCCGCACGATGCTCGACCTTGCGCTTGATAAGCTGGTCAAGGCGGGCATTAAACGCGCCGTCGTCAACACCCATTACCTTGCCGAGCAAATCGAAGCGCATCTTAAATCGCGCCGCGATATCGAGATCATTATCTCCCGCGAAAACGCGCTGCTCGACACAGGCGGCGGTATCGCCAAGGCTCTTCCCTATTTTAAAGGCTTGCCGTTTTTCTGCCTTAACTCCGACTTGCCGTGGATCGACGGGGATACGCCAAGCCTGACGCGAATGAGCGAAACGTGGAATCCTGAAATTATGGACGCGCTCTTGCTTGTGATGCGTACGGACAAGGCTCGGGGCTTTCCGCCAACGGGCGATTTTGAGATGGAAAAAGATGGAAAACTGAAGCGTAATAATGTGTTACCGCCGCGACCTTATGTGATGCTTTCGGCGCAGATTTTGAAGCCCGAGCTTTTTGCCAACCTTTCCGCCAAGGTTTTTTCCAATAACGTTATCTGGGACGCCGCCGAAGCCAAGGGCCGCCTTTTCGGCGTCGAGCATGGCGGCACCTGTTACCACGTCGGAACGCCCGACGACTTGCGCGCCGCCAACGAGCTTTTGTCATCCGGCAAAGGATGGAGCGTGTGAAGAACGTCTTCACAATAGACCCCGATTTGCCGTTTCTCGACACGCTGGCGGCGGAGTTGTGGAAGCGGACGGGCGGCGACGGATTTAAGCTTTCAAAACACGTGATTTTTTTACCCACGCGCCGCGCCTGCCGCATGTTGGGAATGGCTTTCGCCAAAATCGCCGACGGCAAGCCGGTTTTATTGCCGCGCCTGCGGCCGCTTGGCGACGTCGACGAAGACGAAATTTCTTTTGCCGACGAAGAATTTTTTGATCAGCTCCCTGCCCTTGCGCCGCTTAAGAGGCAAATGCTGCTCGCGCAACAGGTCAAGCAGCGCGACCCTGAAATGACATGGGATCAAGCGGCGATGGCGGCCGAGGCGCTGGCGCATTTTCTCGACCAGATACAGATCGAGAATTGCGACATCAACAAACTGCCCGAACTGGTCGAAGAGCAGGAGCTTGCCAAACATTGGGAGCAGACGCTTCTGTTCCTTGAGATCGTCACGAAGAACTGGCCGCTTATTCTTGGCGAGCATAAATGCCAAGAGCCCGTTTTGCGCCGCAACGCCGTCGTCGCGGCGCAAATAGACGCCTGGCGCAAAAATCCGTCGGAATGCTGCGTCATCGCGGCGGGTTCGACGGGTTCCGTGCCTTCAACGGCGGCATTGCTCAACGCGATCGCGGAATTGCCCAACGGCCTTGTCGTACTGCCGGGGCTTGATCGCGCGCTCGACAACGAGGCGTGGGATATAATCGACGAGACGCATCCCCAGCACAGCATGAAAAAGCTGCTTGAGAAAATGGGCGTCGACAGAAAAGCCGTAGCGGATTTTTCGGCATTGAGGCGCGCAAAATCGCAGCGCATCGCGTTGCTGAGCGCGGCCATGCTTCCCGCGCGCCTTACCGAAAAATGGCGGGAATTAAACGGAAAATGGGACAAGAATGTAGCAGACGGCTTGACGCTTCTTGATGTCGCCCATCCGCAGGAGGAAGCGCAAGTCGTCGCGCTTCGTTTGCGCCAAACATTGGAGACCCCCCATAAAACTGCCGCTTTCGTTACGGCGGATCGCTCCTTGGCGGGACGCGTTGCGGTTTTACTTCAACGCTGGGGCATCAAGATCGACGATTCCGGCGGCGCGCCTTTGACGAGCCTCCCGCCCGGAAGTTTTCTGAATCTGGTTCTGGCGGCTGCGTCGCCATACGCGAACGCGGTCGATATTCTCGCGTTGCTGAAGCATCCTTTTGCGGCTTGCGGCATGTCGCCGCCCGTTTGCCGCGCCGAAGCGCGCGAAGCCGAAGTTCGCATCCGCAAGCAGGAAGACGAAGATTTCGGCGGCATTAAAAAACTTCTGGCTCCGTTGACAAAAAAATGGAACGCCGAAATGCCGCTTGCCGAGCGCATCAAACTGCATATCGAGGTCGCGGAAGCCGTCGCCGCCTCCGACACGGAAACCGGCGCGGCGCGGTTGTGGCTTGGCGAAAGCGGCAAAGACACCGTCGCATGGCTCGACGAATGGCATGACGCAGCAAGGGATTTTCCGGCCCTGTCCGGTGACGATTACGAAGCGATGTTCGGGTCGCTGTCTTCTTCCAAAATTCTGCGCTCGGTTCGGGCGACCCATCCGCGTTTGAGCATTCTCGGACCGCTTGAAGCGCGCCTGATGAGCGCCGACCTTGTCATTTTGGGCGGCATGAACGAAGGCGTATGGCCGCCGGACGTCGGGTTCGATCCGTGGATGTCGCGTCCGATGCGCAAGAAGTTCAATCTTTCCGCGCCAGAATATCGCATCGGCCTGTCGGCTCATGATTTCGCGCAAATGGCCTGCGCCAAGGAAGTCATGATTACGCGTTCCGCCCGCGCGGACGGGTTGCCGTCGGTGTCATCCCGATTTTTGCTTCAAATCGACGCCGTTTTGCGCGCCGCGGGGATATCCAACGACAAAACAAACGCGTTGAAGCCCAAAGAACCATGGCGCGATTGGGCCGATGCGCTGGATGAACCGTCAAAGGAAGAAAGAAAACCTTGCGAGCCTCCGAAGCCCTGCCCGCCCGTCGCCTGTCGCCCGAGGAAACTTTCGGTTACCGAAATTTCGACATGGATGCGGAATCCTTACGCCATTTACGCAAGGCATATTCTGAATCTGAAAAAACTGGACGAATTGGATGCGGAATTGGACGCCGCCGACCGTGGCAACATAATTCATGAAGCGCTTGAGGAATTCGTCCGCGAATTTCCGGAAAAACTTCCGGCAAACGCCAAATCGAAATTGATCAAGATAGGTCACAGGGTATTCGCCGAATTCAAGGACAATCCACGCGTGCGCGCCTTCTGGGAGGCCGGTTTTGACAACATCGCAGGGTGGTTTTTGGAGCAAGACCACAAGCATCGCGCAGACAGGACTCTTTCAATTCTGACCGAAGCCAAAGGCCAGAACCAAATAGGCACGTTCACGCTCACGGGCCGCGCCGACCGAATTGAAAAGCTGAAAGACGGGTCGTTGCGCATCATCGATTATAAAACAGGAATCGTGCCGTCGAAGAAGGATGTTGCTTCCGGAATCGAGCCGCAGCTGCCGCTGCTCGCCCTTATCGCCTCTTCTGAAGGATTTAAGGGCCTTAAGGCTTCAGAAGTCGGCGCGTACGAATACTGGGCGCTTAAAAACAATGCCGATAAATGCGAAGTCGTCGGATTTGACAAGGATATTCCCGCTCAAATCGAAAAGGCGAAAGCAAACCTCGAACATTTGATCGAAACTTACGCAAAGCCCGATACGACTTATAACGCCACGCCGAAACCCCGCCTTCAGCCTCGCCATAACGACTATGCGCACCTGTCGCGCCTTCAGGAATGGGGCAGAACGGGGGACGATACATGACGCGCCCCGTTTTAAAATCGACTCCGGGTTCCGACCCCATGGTAATACAGAGAATAGCCGCAAATCCGGCGCTTTCGGCGTGGGTTAACGCTTCAGCGGGTTCCGGAAAAACAAAGGTTTTGACTGACCGCGTGACGCGTTTGCTTTTGTCGGGCGTGAGGCCGGAGAAAATCCTGTGCCTGACCTACACGCGCGCGGGCGCGGCCGAAATGGCAAACCGCATCACGGGCATTTTGAGCAAATGGGCGGTCTGCGACGACAAAGAATTGGATAACGACCTCGACAAATTGCGGGGCGAAGCGCTGCCCGCGCAACAACGAAGCAAAGCGCGTCGATTGTTCGCAGAAGTCCTTTCCTGCCCCGGGGGATTGCGCATCCGCACCATCCATTCCTTCTGTCAGGAAATTCTGTCGCGCTTTCCCGTCGAAGCGGGGTTGCCGCCTTATTTCACGCTTATCGAAGAACAAGAACTTGACGTTCTTAAAAACGAGGTCCTTGACGACCTTTTGCGCGAAGCTGCCGATCATCCGGACGAAGAATTGGGGCAAGCTCTGTCGGCGCTCGTTACCGCACAAGGCGAAGCCGGATTTTCAAAAATGCTCGAGGAGTCGACGCGTGCGTGGCGAAAGCTTTCCAAAATTTCGGAACAGCGCGACGCGGCAAAGAAATTGATCGCCGAAACGCGCCGTTTCCTTAATCTGGGGCCGGACGACACTGCCGAAAAATTCCGACGCGACGCCATGGCCCGCGCACCCGAGGCTAAATTGCGGCAGCTTGCCAAATGGGTTGCTGACGAAACGTCATATAAGGAAGAACGGGAACGGCTTTTTGACGTCCTTGCCGCGCCGAAAGATAAATGGGCCTCGAAATTCGATGTTTACCGATTGATTTTCCTTACAAAAGAGAACGTTCAACGCAAAGCCATCGTCGGCAAGAAAGTCGGGGGTGCTCATCCCGAAATCGACGAGATGTGCGCAAGCGAAACCGCGCGCCTGCGTTCCGCGCTTGAGCGCATCGAAGCCGCCGAGATCGCGGACGCGACGCAGCACGTTTTGTTTTTCGGCCTCGCTTTCTCCAAAAAACTGGCGGAACGCAAAGCCGCACGCGCCGCTTTGGATTACGACGACCTGATTCAATTCACGGAAAACCTGCTGCGCCAAAAAGGCATCGCGCCGTGGATATTGTACAAGCTCGACAAAGGCCTTGATCACATCCTTCTGGACGAGGCGCAGGACACCAGCCTTGCGCAATGGAACATTCTTGGTTTTTTGCTGGAAGAATTCTATGCGGGCGAAGGCGCGAGGACGAACAAAGACCGGACGCTGTTCGTCGTCGGCGACGAAAAGCAATCCATCTTCAGTTTTCAAAACGCCGACCCCGAAGCTTTTCATTCGCGCCGCGACCTGTTCGCGCAGCGCTTCGCGGAAGCCGGAAAGGAATTTAAACCGCTTTCCATGCAAACGTCTTTCCGTTCCGCGCCCGCCGTTTTGAAAGCCGTCGATGCTGTTTTCGAGTCCGAGGTCGCTTGTCACGGCGTTTCGCAAGAGCCGGTCATCCATTCTTCCTTCCCCAACGACGACGGCACCCTAAAAGAAGGCCGCGTCGAAGTGTGGGATGTTCTGAAAAACGACGAGGAAGAAGCGAAAGGCGAAGGCTGGCTTTTATCGACGGAATACGAAGAAGAAAGCGATCCCCAAGCCGACCTAGCCGAGAAAATCGCCTTGAAAATCAAGGAAATGCTGAAGCCCGGCACTTTCCTTCCCGGGGAGAATAAACCCGTGTCCGCAGGCGATATTATGATCCTGCTTCGCCGGCGTGGGCGCTTTGCCGACCTTATGGTGCGCGCATTAAAGAAAAACAAAGTTCCGGTCACGGGCGTGGACCGTATGCAACTTGTCAATCAACTGCCGGTTTTGGACTTGCTTGCGCTTTTGCGCTTCGTTCTTCTGCCCGAAGACGACCTTAACCTTGCTTCGCTTTTGCGAAGCCCCTTGTTGGGACTGAGCGAAGAAGATTTGATGAAGCTTGCGATAGGCCGCGAGGGTTCTTTATGGAGCAGCCTTAAAAAGGCGTCTTCGTATGCCGCCACGTATCAATATCTCTCGGATAAACTGGGCGAGGCGGACTTTTCGACTCCCTTCGCCTTTTTGTCGCATGCGCTTAACGCCCCCTGCCCCGCCAACGCCGAAAGCGGCCGCAAAGCTTTGTGGGCGAGGCTTGGCGACGAAGCGCTCGACCCCATCGAAGAGCTTTTGAACAAGGCGCAGAATTTCAGCCTGAGTCATCCGCCGTCTTTACAAAATTTTCTGCATTGGCTGACGCAATCGGACGTCGAAATCAAGCGCGAGCTCGACCACACCGAAGGCCAAGTTCGTATTATGACGGTCCATGCCTCCAAAGGCCTTGAGGCGCCCATCGTCTTTCTGCCGGATACGACGGCCGTGCCGAAATCTATCGACAAATTCCAATGGAGCGCCGACGGCGCGCCTTTGTTCTTTCCGCACACGCCAAAATTCGGCAACGCGCAAGGCGTCTGGCAAGCCGTGCGGGACAAGCAGATGGAAGAATACCGCCGCCTTTTCTATGTCGCGCTGACGCGCGCGTCGCGAAGGCTTTATATTTGCGGTTGGCAAGGCAAAAGAGAAAACAATATCGCCGAAACGTGGTACGGCCTCGCCGAAGCCTCTTTGATAAAACATCATCAGGAACACGCGATAGAAAAATCCAGCGATGCGCCCAAGATTGTTTTTGCCGACGCATCGCTTGCGCCGCCCCCGCCGCCCCAAACAAAGACTTCGGAAACCAGAAAAACACCGTTGCCGGACTGGGCGTTGGCGCGCGCCGCCGAAGAAACGCCCAAAACCTCTTCGGCGCCCGCCGTCAGCGAAAATGTTTCCACCGCGACGCCCGATGCCGCCTTTGCGCGCGGACGCATCATCCATCGCCTGTTGCAAAGCCTTCCCGATATTCCACCAGCGTCGCGCAAGGCGGCCGTCGATCGCTTCCTTTCCCATCCGCGTCACGGCTTGACTCAAACCCAGCGCAAGGAAATCGCCGATGAAATCCACCGGTTGCTGGATGACGAGAAATTCTCGGCGTTATGGTCGTCCGAAAGTCTTGCCGAAGCGCCTTTGGCAGGACGCATTGGCGGCGTGAACGTTTTCCGTCAGGTCGACAGGTTGTGCCTTAAGGACGACGAAGTCTGGATCGTCGATTATAAAACAAACCGTCCGCCGCCGAAGGCTGAAAAAGACACCCCCACCCCGTATCGCCAACAACTCGATGAATATCGGGCGTTGCTTTCCGGCATTTATCCGGACAAAAAAGTGCGGTGTTTCCTGTTGTGGACATTCACAGCGGATTTGATGGAATTTCCGGCAACCGGTTAATTTATAATCAGCTTTTCGGCCAGAAATTCTTTCGCGCGGATTCCGGCAAGATCGGCTGTTTCCTTGTTGTAATTTTTTTCGCCTTCAAGAGCAAAGCCGTGGCCGACTTTTTCATAAACGCGCGCCATAATAACGGGATTCCGCGCAAGACTGTGCAGTATTTTAATGCTTTTGTCGACGGGCGTAATTTCGTCGAGCGCGGCAAACTGGATGAGCAAAGGCATCCTGATGTCGTGGTATTCGTCGAGGTTCTTTTCCAAATCCGTCGGGTAATAACTTACCGTCGCGTCGACATCGCTGCGCGTCGCCATCAAATAAGCGATCCGCCCGCCTATGCCGAAACCGATGGCGCCGACCTTGCCCGTGCATCCGCCCATCTTGCGGATATACCCAAGCGTCGCAAGCAAGTCGCGCACCGCTGATTCAACATCGATTTTTTTTGCGAATTCTGCCGCGCGTGTTAAGTCGTCGGGTGTCTCGCCCGAAAGTTGCGCGTTCGGTTGCTGCCGCCAGAAGATATCCGGACAGACAACCAAATAACCCTGCCCTGCGAAATCGTCGCAAAGCTTGCGAACGGCGGCATTGATGCCGAACTTGTCATGGATAACGATCAGTCCGGCCCCGCGCTTTGTGGAAGGCTCGGCGAAATACGCGTTGAATTCTGACCCCTCGAGGGAGGCAATTTTAACGTCGGGCATGGAAAAGATACTGGATTCGCTGGCGAGGAAACTTTTGAGAACTCTACAGATTCGGGCCTAATATATTATTAATTTGGATTCAGGGCGTAAAAATGTTAACCTTTAGTTAACCTTTAACAACAGCCCCTAATGCCCCATGAAAGTGACCGTTAACGTCGAATGTTCCCCCGAGGAAGCCCGCGCCTTTCTGGGCCTTCCCGATGTCGCACCCATGCAGCAGGCCCTTATGAAAGAGCTTGAGGACAGGCTCCGGTCCAACATTCAGGCGATGACTCCCGATTCGATGATTAAGACGTGGCTGCCCGCCAGTTTGCAGAACGTCGAACAGGCGCAAAAGATATTCTGGTCGCAAATCCAGCAGACCATGAATGGCCTTGCCACGACCACGAGCAACGCCATGATGTCTTTTGCCGATCGCGCGGACAAGAGATAACTCTTGCCGACGATTTACGCAAAAACCGACCGTCTGGTTCTGCGCAACATAGAAAAAGAAGAATTGCCGCGCCTTGTGTCGCTGCTTAACGTCTGGGACATTGTGAAATGGCTCGCGGTTCTCCCCTTTCCCTACACCATGCAGCACGCCGAAGAATTCTACGCCGATATGGAACGGGCTGACAAAAAAGGCGAACCCCAGTTTTTCGCTCTTGCACGGAAGTCCGACAATATTTTAATCGGCGGCGTCGGATTACATCCTCCGCGGGGAACCTCGTGCATTGAGGGCGACGTCGAAATCGGATACTGGCTCGGCTTGGATTTCTGGGGACACGGTTTTATGACCGAAGGCACGCGCGAAGTCATCTCTATCGGTTTTTCAAGACCTTCGACCCGCGCCCTTATCGCCACCACGACCGTCGGCAACGCCGCTTCGCAGAATGTACTGCAAAAAATCGGCATGCGGAATCTAGGGATCATGCTCCGCGATTATTCGGCCTTGCGTGGCGACGACAAGGTTGTTAAATGGCAGATGACGCGCAACGAATGGGAATCCGCCCGCGCCCTAAAGCATTAATTAAACCATTACCCCTAACGGATTGTTTTTATGAAAAAATCAGCGCCCCTGCCCTCTTGCTACGGTAACTCGGCCCTGTTGCCGCTTAGCCCAACCAGACCCTTGGTTCTGGTCGCAGCCGGCGTTTTGATCGACAAGGAAAACCGGATTTTGCTCGCCCAAAGGCCACCGGGAAAATCGATGGAGGGTATGTGGGAATTTCCGGGCGGCAAAGTCCATGAAAACGAGCTTCCGGAAGAAGCTTTGGCCCGCGAACTGCACGAAGAGCTAGGGATAAAAACGGCGCCGGGATGTTTCTTTCCCCTCACTTTTGCTTCATACCCTTATCCGGATTTCCACTTGCTTATGCCTCTTTATGCCTGCCATGTCTGGCAGGGAAGAATGCATCCTCATGAAGGGCAAAACATCGCGTGGGTCAAAAAAGCAGACATCAAGAACTACGCGATGGCGCCCGCCGACTTGGGTGTTCTTCCTATCCTTTTTGGATTAATCTAGCTCTCTTCCGTATGGAGAAGCGCCGCGTTGCCAAGCGCAAGCGCAACGACGGGTATCGCCCATGCCGCCAGAACAACCGGCAACGTCTGGTTGATTCCCAAAGCGCCCACGACATTATTTAACGTATAAACAAAGCTCCCAATCAAAATGCCCGCAAGGATCATGATCGTGACACCGCCGCGCCTGTTCATGCGCAACGAAAAAGCGGCCGCAAATAAGACCATCGAGCACAAAGAGAGGGGCTGGGCAAGAATGCTTTGAAAAGCAAGTTGATGGCGCGTCTGGGGCAAACCGATGGTCTTAAGCGCACGAATAAAGCGCGGAAGCTCCCAGAACGAAATCGTATTGGGCGCGGCCATGCTTTCCTGAATTTTTCCAAGCGTCAGCGTCGTCGGCAATTTCCAGTTATCGACATGCTGAGGCAAGGTCTGATCCATATTGACCCACGCGTCCCGAATATCCCAGGCGCCGTCCCGCAAAACGGCTTGTATGGCATCGACGCGGCCAAGATACTTTCCGCCGTTGTCGTAAATAAAGACGATGACGGGAGACAACGTCAAAGGTTCCATCTCCACGTGGTCAGCGTGAAGCAAGAAGCGATTGGCATCGTCGTGCTGGCGCAACCACAATCCTGCGCCGGTCAATTCAAGAGTAGGGGTGCGTTCTAGATAACGCCCTTCAAGAATCTTGAACTTCGCGTTCATACCGGCCCCGATAGGATTCAGAACCGTGATATTCAGTATGGCAAACCCCAGCGTAATCAACAACGCAGGCCGCACGAATTGCCACGCCGAGATTCCGACCGAACGGGCGACGGTCAATTCCTGACTGCGCGTAAGCCGCCAGAACGTGAATAATCCGGAAAACAAAGCAACGAAGGCTAAAATGCGCTCGATTGTTTCGGGCAACTTGTAGATTCCCATTTTTATAATTAGATCAAACCCGACGTTCTGATGCCCGACCGCGCGGCGCATCAGCTCAGCAACCTCGAACAAAAAGACGATGCCCGACAACCCCCCCAGAAAAACGAGAAACCACAAAAGATATTGCCTTCCAAAATAGCGCTGCAAAACCCAACGTTCCGTCATGGCAGCACCTTACGCATAAAACGGGGCAAAAATCGCGGCCCTAGGGAATCCGCAAACGTAAAAATCATTCCGATAAAAGCCGGCAGCACAGCGATAACATAAAGGATGATAGCCAATCGGCTGTCCCGCGCGACAAAGCCGTTCATTGTCATAAACGCGGCCTGCGTCACGATAATTCCTGTGGCGGCAAGCAAAATACGTCCCGCCATGCCTCGCCTGTTGAAAGCGCCCGCCAAAATGGCCGCTAAAGCGATAAAGGCATAAGAGAACGATAAAAACGGCGTCGTAAGCCGAGCATGAAGCTCAGCCCGAAACCGCGAAAGGGGGCCGCGTGCGCGGATCAACTCTTCCGATGGGTTAAAAACTTCGGCCACGCTCAATTCGCGCGGGTCGGGGAATCGACGCGACGCCGTGTTGCGCAAGGCATCCAGATCAAGCACATACTGATCAAAGAGGAGTTCCGACAGTTTTCCGGTACTACGGTCGAATTCCTGACGCCTGCCATTGAAAATAACCATGTGCGCCTGCCCGTCGGATTCGACCACCTGCCCTGTTGCGGCCATCGTCGTCACGGTTCTGTCGCGCTGTCTTACATCGTGAATCAGGATGCCTTGCAAAGATTCGTTCGGACCGCGTTTATTGGCATAGAAAGTAAGCCCTTCGGACAAATCGTTAAAGCTCCCGGGATGCGATAAAAAAACGGCATAGCTGTCACGCATTTCATACTGCAGGGAGACAAGGGCTCTGTTGGCAATCGGGGTAATCCATAGCGTCAGAATCCCGCAGAAAACCGTAACGCCGGCAGCTAGAATCAGCGCCGGTTCGACGAGGTGCAAGGGGCTTATCCCTGCCGAGCGCATGACGATCAGTTCGCTATCCGTAGCAAGCTTGTTATAAATAAAAACAACGGCGGCTCCGAGTCCCAATGGCATTATGAGGGGCAAAAACGTCAATGCCGAAAGGCCCAAAAGCCTAAGAAAAATGAGCATCGTTGACGAATTTTCGATAACGAGCGACAAAAGGCGGAAAGATTGGGTAAACAAAACGACAAAAGTCACGGCTCCCGTGGCGAAGGCAAAGGCTATCGCCAGTTGGCGAAAAAGGTAAGCCGTTAGAATTTTGTTCATAAGGTAAGATATAGCAATGACTGGACAAATACTCTAGTGTCTGGATTCTCAAAAAACGAGGAAAAACATCATGCTCAAAATCACTTTTTCATCCGATGCCCTCCCGAGCCAAAACGCGCTCGCCCTGACTGTCGCAGCCAAAGGAAAACTCGGCGAGCAAGGTGCCAAGCTCGATAAAAAGCTCGGCGGCGCGATTTCGCGCGCGATAAAAGCAGCGGCATTTACGGGAGAAAAAGAAAAAATGCTGACAATCCTTGCCCCCGCCAAGACGCGCTTGACACGATTGGTTTTGGTCGGAGTTGGCGATCCGGCTGTTGCAGACGCTACTCTTTTTAACCGCGTCGGCGCGGCGGCGATTAACGCGCTTTCCGGAAAAGAAATCCAAGCCGTCCTTTTCATCGACACTTTCAAGGCGTTGAACCTGACGGAAAGCGAAGCGTCGGCGCAGGCTGCTTTGGGCGCAAGACTGCGCTCCTATCGCTTCGACAAATACCGCACCAAACAAAAGCCGGAAGAAAAGCTGGCACTGAAAACTCTTACGGTCGCTTGTAAGAATCCGACAGCGGCAAAGACTCTTTTCGCACCTCTCGAGAAAATCGCGGACGGCGTTTTTCTGGCCCGCGACCTTGTCACGGAACCCGGCAACGTCATTTATCCGGAAACGCTCGCGCAGCATGCGTTTGCGCTTAAGGAACTCGGCGTCAAGGTCGATATCCTCGACGAAACGCAGATGAAAAAGCTTGGCATGAACGCGCTTCTGGGCGTCGCCCAAGGAAGCCTTAATCCACCGCGCCTTGTGACGCTGCAATGGATGGGGGATGAAAAGGCAAAAAACAAAGCGCCGGTATGCTTTGTCGGCAAGGGCGTCACGTTCGATTCCGGCGGCATTTCGCTTAAACCGGGCTCCGGCATGGAAGACATGAAATACGACATGTCGGGCGCGGCCGCCGTTATCGGCTCACTTAAAGCGCTTGCGGGCCGCAAAGCCAAAGCGAATGTCGTGGGCGTCATCGGCCTGGTCGAAAATATGCCCTCGGGCGGCGCTCAACGGCCTGGCGACGTCGTCATTTCGGCATCAAAACAAACCATCGAGGTTATCAACACCGATGCCGAAGGGCGTTTGGTTCTCGCCGATGCCTTGTGGTACGCGCAGGATAAGTTCAAGCCACGCTGCATCGTCGACCTTGCAACACTCACAGGCGCTATGATTATCGCGCTGGGGCATGAATACGCAGGATTGTTCAGCAACGACGATATGCTTTCCGAACAACTCCTCAAATCGGGGAAAGGCGTCGATGAAAATTTGTGGCGTTTGCCGTTGAACGAAGCTTTCGATAAAATCATCGATAGTCAAATTGCCGACATGCGTAATTCGACAAATTCCCGAGACGCGGGAAGCATCACTGCCGCGCAATTTTTGCAGCGCTTTATCAAGAAAGGCACGCCGTGGGCGCATCTTGATATCGCGGGGGTGTCGTTTTTGAAAGAAAAGGGAAAGCCCATGTCGGTGAAAGGCGCGACGGCTTTCGGCGTGCGGCTTCTTGACCGGTTTGTCGCGGAAAACTTCGAGCAATGACGGAAATCCGTTTTTATCATTTGACGCGAAAATCGCTTGAACAGGCGTTGCCGGAGCTGCTTGAAAAAACGCTTGAGCGGGGGCTGAAAGCGGTCGTCATGACGGGTTCGGCCGAACGCGCCGAAGCCTTGACGCAGTATTTGTGGACGTATAATCCCAACCACTTTCTGCCGCACGGCAACGCCAAGGACGGCAACGCCGAAATGCAACCCGTGTGGATAACGCCCGAGGACGAACGCCCGAACAGCGCGGATTATCTGTTTTTAACGGATGGCGCGGAAAGCAGGCGCTTAAGCGAGTATGTCCGCGTCTGCGATATTTTCGACGGGGGCGATCCCGAGGCCGTTGCCGCCGCGCGCCGCCGATGGGCCGAGGAGAAAAAAGAGGGCCACCAGCTTTCCTACTGGCAGCAAACAGACAAGGGATGGATCGACGCAACGCCGAAAGAATAATTTTTCTTATTGCTCAGAAAATAAATGTCCGACACTTCGCAAGCTATTATTGAACGTTTTCGCGCCGCTTATGGGCAGGATATCGATTTGTCCCTGCGCCCCGCGTATCTCGATCTTCTGGAAAAATTCGGCAATCCGCAAAAAAGTCTTCCGCCCGTTTTTCACGTCGCGGGCACGAATGGTAAAGGGTCAACCTGCGCTTTTTTGCGCGCGATGCTGGAATCGGCGGGGTACAAAGCACATGTTTACACATCCCCGCACCTTGTTTCATTTCACGAACGCATACGCCTTGCGGGAAAGTTGATTACCGAAGAAGAATTGGTCGAACTTCTTTTGGTCGCCGAAAAACTAGCCGCGCCCGGCAGCGTCAGTTATTTTGAGGCCTGGACAGCAGCGGCTTTCGCCGCGTTTGCGCGACATGAAGCCGATTTTACGATTCTTGAAACTGGACTTGGCGGCAGACTGGACGCCACCAATGTCGTCGAAGATCCGCTGGCGACGATCATTACGCGCTTGTCTTTCGATCACCGCGAATATCTGGGCCATACCATGGATAAAATAGCGCGCGAAAAAGCAGGCATCATGCGCGCCGGTTCCTCATGCTTTTCGGCGTTTCAGCCCGACGCTCTGGCCCTCAAGACTTTGCGGGAAGAAGCCTTCAAACTTCATGTTTCTCTATCGGTCGGCGGCGAGGACTGGAAAATCGAAGAACGCGCTAATGGTTTTCGCTTCAGCGACGCAACGCGGCGGTATGATTTGCCGCAACCGGCGTTGCTTGGGCAACACCAATATCAGAATGCGGGACTTGCCATCGCAGCTCTTTCGGTTTTGCCTGAACCCTTGCCCTTTGAGGCGATTGTTCAAGGCCTGCGCGCCGTCGATTGGCCCGCGCGCCTGCAGCGCCTGACTTCAGGCCCTCTGGTTTCCCTTGCGCCGAAGGGGGCGGAAGTGTGGCTTGACGGCGGGCATAACGATTCAGCGGGTGAAGTTCTGGCCGCGCAAATCGAGCGCTGGCGGATAGAAGACGGCGAAAACCCGAGGCCGCTTTACATTGTTTTCGGCATGCTGACGACAAAAATTCCGGCCGAGTTTTTATCTCCGTTCGCCAAACACATTGTTCAGTTGAGGACGGTTCCGATTTCTCATGAAACTTTGGGATACACGGCGGAAGCGCTGGCTCTCGAGGTGCGCAAAACAGGCCTTTCTTGCGTAGAAGCGGCAAAAACTGCGGCCGATGCCTTAAGGGATTTGGCTAAACAACAAACCTCTACGCCGCCTCGCGTTCTGATTTGCGGGTCTCTGTACCTTGCGGGGACCGTTCTGGCGCAGCAAGGCGACAGGACTTCCTCGACATAGACGAAGCATTTTCCTTCTTGCTTGCTTTTTGCGACCCG